>WFZV01000108.1 GCA_015489395.1 Bacteroidales bacterium | reverse complement strand
ATTCGTAAAATCTCATAGGTTTGGCTTAAACACTATTTATTTGAACATAAAATAATTTAATTTGTAGAATTTTGATAAAACATTCGTTAGTTTTACAATATGAAAAAATCAAAAATTTAGAACTATGAAAGCTAAAAATTTTTCAGTATTACTTTTGGTGGCTGTTTTTGTCGGACTTTTGTTTTCTGGCTGCAAAAAGCAGCAACAAGCAGAAGTAGGCTTGGCTTTTCAAACAGTAACAACGCCTTTTAACCTGTCTGCTACGAAAGTTACGACAGGTACTCTTGCTTTTACTTCTGGTACAATCAAATTGCAAGAAGTTAAATTCAAAGCTGAGTCTGACAATGATTCACTCGAAACTAAATTTAAAGCCAATGGACTGGTTACAATTGATTATGCAACAGGACAGACAACTCCTGATCTGGGATACGTAGAAATTCCTGCTGGTACTTATGAGAAAGTCAAGGTTAAATTAAAGCTTTTAGACGATGATGTAAACAACCCTTCGATTGTTTTGAATGGTACTTATACAGATCCAAATGGTGATACAACTCCAGTCCGTTTTGAATATTCAGATGGTGGCGAATTTGAAGTTAAACAGGAAAATGTAACATTTACTGACAATCAAAGTTTCATGGCTTTAGTTACAATCGACCCATCGATTTGGTTCTCAAGTGTTACTGACAGCATGATGATAAATGCTACTCGTGATAGCAGTGGCGTTATTGTTATTAGCAAAAACCAGAATCAGAACATTTACGATGCTGTTAACGACAATTTTGAGTTGGCACGGCACATGCAATGTTCAGAACATAATAATGAACAAAATAATGACCATGACAACGACCATGACAATGATAATGGCTGATTTAATTTAATTTTCGTGTCGAATAAAATGAATAAGTTTTGTGCATAAAAGCATGAAAAAATTACGTTAGTCTTATAAAAGCAAACGAAAATTACGACGGCGGCAAGGTCACCTTGCCGCCGTCTTTTTATCGTATGATGATGGGATTTTTGTTGAAACCAAACGGCTATTTTCTTTGCTGGTCTGGCGGTTTTGTTCTGGTCAACGGTTGCTACTGCTTTTAAGGCTGGGCTTAGATGTTACTCGCCTTTGAAGTTGATTTTTCTTAGCAGTTTTGTAAGTGTGTTTGTGTTCGCAGGTTGTATAAAAGCAAGCAGGGACGCGTAGATTTGTTATTTTGTTGTCTGACTGAAAGTGTAAGTTATGCTGCTATCTTTTTTTGTGTCCGTTGCGCCAGATTTCTTTAGTGAGTAGGTTTCCTTGTTTGTCGTAATAAAGCCATTTTCCATGTTTTAGTCCGTTTTTGTAATGCCCGATTATCTGGATGCTGCCGTTTGGGTAATAGTAAGTTACTGTGCCGTTTTTGACGTTGTTTTTATATTGTATTTCAGCTCGTTTAGTTCCGTTAGGGTAGTAGATTAGCACAACGCCTGAGATTTTGTCTTTGTTGATGGGGAATTCAGCTAATTTTGAATTGGTTTTATTATCGTAGAAAAATTGTACAGTGCCAGTTAGGGTGCCGTCTGTATCAAAAAGTTGTGTCATTTTGAGGTTGCCGTCTTTGTAATATGCACGCCAGAGACCTAATGGATGATTGTTCAAAACAGCACCTTCGTACATAATTTGTTGAGTGTTTGGGTAAAAGATTTTTACCTGTCCTTGTTTTTGCAGCAAGCTGTCGGGAAGTTGTATTTTGAATTTCAGACTGTCGATTTGTGATAGAAGTTGCTGGATTTTAGCTTGTTGTTCGATTTTTCTGATTTGCAGGTCGATTTTGACGCTTGGATCGTACTGAAGTTTAATTAGCAGTTTGAAGTTGTCGTTTTTGTTGATTATTTGTAAGCCTAAAAACGAGAAGCCGGTCAATAGGTCTTTGTTTTGTTTTAGTTTTTGCTGGACACCGGTTGGAGCGTAAAAATAAATTGTTCGAAACATATTTGGTATAACGACAAAGGTTGAGATATTTGCTTTTTGTTCAAAATCTGTAAAGAAGTTGAAAAATTTGTCGTTTTTGGACAAAGTATTGCCGGTAATGTAATCGTCAATGACACGTTCAAGCACAGTGGGCGAATTGCTAAAAACCACGAATTTGTCGATAAAAGTATAGTACGGCAGTTCAATACCTTTGAAATACTTTCCAAAGAGCATGTTGAACAGTCCTTTGATCTTTAGGTATGAAATTTCAAAGCCTTTGTAATCGATTGTTTTAAAGGTTATTGGTGTAATAGCTTTGATTTTTTTGAAGACGTGGGTAAGTTTTTCTTTAGCCAGGTCAGGGTCTTTGGTCTGAATAGTAATAACAGCGTCCTGTACTCGTTCGTTTTGTTGGGGTGTGAGTTTGTAAAGAGCGACTTCATTGCCAATCCAGCTGATTAAGTCGTCGTTAATGTTTATGCCAAAGATTTTTTCGACGCGGTCCAGGTTTTTCTGCAGGTTCTCGTAGTCTTTTGGAGAATTCTTTTTGTATTGGGTCATCAGTTGCTGGTAAAAAAGTGAATAATCTCGAAAATTAAGCATTACATTGGCTGCAGTTTGATTGGTCATAATTTGGTAAGACGAGAGTATTGCTGGCTCAAGTGTAGAAAAACTATATAAGTACGTGCTTGTAGTGTCAACTTGTGTGTAGCCTTCGAGGTCGATGATATTATCGTGGATGTCTAAGTCTAATATTGCGTAATTCAGCCCATTGCTGAACATTTTTACCGTTGGAGTAACTTTAGTCTGGAAAGTCCTGACGAAATTGTCTAATTGTTTAAAGTTGATTATGATTTTAAAAAGCTTTTCTTGTGGGGCTAATGCTGAAATTTTAATGAAATTTGTGTCGTTGGTCCAATAATTTTGGCTTAAGGTTTTAAGTGAGCTTTGCAGCAGATTACGATTTTGACTGACGATTAAAAGATTTTCTGTTATGGTTAAATAGATTTTTTGATACTGGTTTTTGAGGTAAACCATCTTAAAAATCGTGTAATTATGGCTTTTGTCAGGCGAGTAATTGAGTTTAAATGTTTTATATCCAGGGATTTGGGTTAAAAGCGGCTGTATTTGGTCTTTAGCCTTTGCAATATCTTTTAAATCAGCGATATAGACTAAATCGTAAGTATTTCCGACTGTTGCTAAAGCTATGATAAGTTTACGGTTTTTAAAAAAGCTTTTAGGCAGGGGCGTAGAATGCAAATATTTATCGATTTGTTTGAAATCATGATCGATATTTTTAAAATAATCTGTGGTCAATAGATGTTTCCACAGCTTTGTAGCTGTAATTTTATCGTAAGCTTTCCAAAGGTCTGATGTCTCGACTACTAAAAAAGCGTTTGAAGGTACTGCATTGAAAGCCTGAAGGTTACGAATTTTTACGAAAAATTTTAAATATCCAACATAAAGGGAAATTCCAAGAATTACCAACAAAATCAAAAAAAAGATGAACTTAAACAGCTTTTTCATGGTTCGAAAAATTTTTGTTCTTAGTTAAATCAAAACTATTAAAAAACGTACAGTTTTACAATTGCGTAAACCGTGAAGTTTTTTAACTTTATGAAACAAAAAACAATAAAAATTCTAACATTATGAAACGTTATGTTTTTCTTTTAGTTGCAGCCATTTTCGCATTTACTGCTTGCAACAACAGCAGTAAAAAACAGACAGCACAGCAGGCTAAAAAGACTGAGCAACAACAAATGCTGGTAGGCAAAGTTACACGGCAAGATTTTATGCAACAGCCTTACCGTCAATGGTTCGAAAAAGGCTATAATGACTACCAGTTAGATACTGCTACTCTCGATTCCATTAAAAATCGTAATTTCTCAATGACTATCGTACTTGGTACCTGGTGTCCTGACAGTCGGCGTGAAGTGCCACGTATGTACAAAATCCTTGATTATTTAAGCATACCCGACAGCAATTTGACTGTTATATGCGTTGACCACAACAAAAAAGCAGGTCAAACAGACATTGCAAACCTTAATATCCAGCGAATCCCAACATTTATCATTTACATAAATGGACAGGAAAAAGGCCGCATTGTCGAACATCCTAAAAACACACTTGAAAAAGACTTAAAGCAGATTTTATCTGACGAAGACTAAAAATGCTGCGAAAATTTCTGAATTTCTTTGATTAACAGGTGATTGACGCACATGTAATTGACAGATTTGCCAAAAATCTTGAAATCTACTGATTTTAACGCATGGAATAAATTAGCATTTGAGTCTATGACGCAATCGGGGTTTATGAAACGAAATAAGGCGGCACCGGAGGTGCCGCCTTATTTATTCGCATAAAGATAAGCCTAAAGTCTAATTTATTGTACAAATGTCATTTCGTGAATCAAGTTCTGGGCATTTGCATATTTATCGATGAGAAACATAACGAATCTAATGTCAACAACGATAGTACGTTGCAGTTCTGGGTCGTACTGAATATCACCGCTCATTGCTTCCCAGTTGCCGTCGAAAGCAATACCGATTAAGTTGCCGTTTCCGTCGATGACCGGACTTCCTGAGTTACCGCCAGTTATGTCGTTATTTGTCAGGAAGCATGTAACAATTGTGTGCAGATTTGGATCAGCGTAACGGCCAAAGTCTTTGTTTTCAATAAGTTTACGCAGCTTGTCAGGCACAATAAATTCGTTTTCTTGAGGTGTGCCTTTGTAGTGCTGTTCTTTGACCAGGTATTGATCGATGGTCGTAAATGGTTTATAATACTGAGTTGCAGGGTCGTATGAGTCAGTAGTGGTGAAGAAGTCTTTGAGTTTTGGATGCTTGTAACCTTTGATTGTTCCGTAAGTAAGTCTTTCGGTAGAGTTTGCGTCAGGGTAAAATAGTTTGTTAGGATCGATTTGCTTGTACATTTTCATGTAAGCCTGCATGTAGAGGCGGCGCCCTTTACGTAATTGTTCGTCAAATGGTTTACGGAGATTGTAAAGGTTATAGTATGTCTGTAAAACACTGGTAGCCAGCTGGAAACCCGGGTCGTTTTGAATTTCGTCCAGAGATTTGTTGTTAATAGCATCTAAGAAGCGGTTTTTGTCAGTAAGGATTGAAGTAGAGTAGAGGAAATCAGCATATTTTTTAAATCCGCCATAATTTTTCTCAATTGTCTCGAAAATAGTCGGGTAGAACATTTTTTTGACGTGGTCTTCGTACATTTCGTAAAGATTGACGAATAGGTCTTTGTCGACAGTTGGATTGTAATCCTTGAAGAAATCGTCGGCGGTTTTCTTAAGAGCTTGTTTCAAAGAGTCCTGGTCGGAATACTGGTTCATTTCTCGCATTACTCTAAGTGCAAGTTTTGTGATTTCAGGTCCTAAGTAAAGTGCTTCAATCCAGTAATTGATTGCGATATCGATATCAGCAGATTGTTTTATTGCTTTATGTATCAGGTTTAAAGCGTCGCCATATTTAGCTTTACGGGCAGGGTCAGCATTAATCCATTTTACTAATTGTCTTTGAATTCTCTTCTTTTGTTTTAAAACTTTAAGGCGTTTTAAATCACGGTTTTGTCCAATCGAATATTTGTAATAATTTGAGCTTTGAGCATATTTAGCAGCGTATTGGAGACGGATTTTTGGATCAGAATCCATGTATTTTTTCAAAATAGAAAGCTTAAGTCCGCGAACTTTAATTCTAATAGCGTTTTCGTGGTTCATGACATTTTTAACTTCCCATGTAGTTAAATAGCGGCTTGTAGAGCCAGGGAAGCCAATGATTTGAGCATAATCTCCTTCGTGTTTTGGACGAAGGGAAATTTTAAAATAATATTTTGACTGCAAAGGAACATTGTCAGGCGAATAATCTGCAGGTGAGCCATCTGGAGCGGCATAAACGCGGAACAAAGAAAAATCGCCAGTATGACGAGGCCACATCCAGTTGTCTGTATCGCCGCCGAATTTTCCAATTGCCTCTGGTGGGGCGCCAACTAATCTAACGTCACGATAAACACGGTAAACAAAAAGAAAATACTGGTTACCGTCGAACATGTTTTTTACTTCAGCTTCGTATTTACCGTTTTCTGATGCTTCCTGAATAAGTTTTTGAGCTACTTTGCGGATTGTAGCTTCGCGTTCTTCTTCAGACATTTGATCATTAACTTCAGCTAAAACTTTGTTTGTTACGTCTTCCATACGTACCAGGAACCAAACAGTCATACCAGGAACCGGCAATTCTTCTTCGTAGCTTGTAGCCCAAAAGCCGTCTTTTAAATAATTGTGTTCCAGCGTACTCAGTTCTTGCAAAGCATCGTAAGCACAATGGTGGTTGGTCAATAACAAGCCTTTTGGAGAAACCAGTTCCATTGTACACATGCCATGATTCATAGCTGCTACAGCATCCTTCATGCTCGAATGGTTGATGCTGTAAATGTCCTCAGGAGTAAGTTTAAAGCCCAAAGCTTTCATCTGGGGATAATTCTTGCCAATGAGGGACAAAAGCCACATACCCTCATCTGCACGCAAAAAGCTAAATGTCAGGATGAAAGATAAGGCTAAGATTAGAAATCGTTTCATGTTTTGGATTTTAAGGTTTTGTTT
>WFZV01000107.1 GCA_015489395.1 Bacteroidales bacterium | reverse complement strand
GCATATTTTTACTAAAAATTTAAATAGATTTTGCGAAATTTTGTTTAATTTAACGTTTTATAACTTCAACAAAAATTTTTACCATGAAAACAAACAATCTACGATTGAGACTATTAAAAATACGAGGCGAGGCATAAGTAACGACTTACGAACATCAGCTTTCCCAGCTTTTATCCATCTCCTCTCAACAGCACGTTCACCCAAAATCCACAAAAAATCAGCGAAAATTTGCGAAATCCGCGTGAGAATTTTCATAAACGACAGACGCTCGGCGCTTTTCGCAGCTTTTACCCATAAAACACGACGCTTAGTCTTTCCATGTCCCCACCAGACCAGCGAAAACCTACGAAATCAGCGTGAGAATTCCACCCCACGATAAAAAAGACGGCTGTCCGCAAGCCATTTTGTTAACATTTCTGCAATAATGCTGCAATGCGGACAGCCGTCTTAAATCGACTAAAAATTAAGGATTAACGTACAATCAATTTGGCTTTTAAGTTCGCCTGGTTATTTTCAATCGTTATGAAGTACAAGCCTTGACTGAATGAACTAACATCAATCTGAAGCCTGTCACCAGAGAAATTAGTTTTGTACAACGTATGACCTAATTCGTCGGTAATTGTTACTGTGGCATTACTAACAGCCTGAGCAAATTTTACGGTTATCTGGTTATTAGCAGGATTTGGATAAATCCTAACGTTTTTCATTTGTTTGTCAACATACGTAACCTGTACGACAAGCTGTATAGGCTGCGACTCTACGATATTGCATTGCCCACTAACAATACATACGTAAGTGCCTGCATCCGATTGCGTTACGTTGTGAATTTGTAAAATATTTGTATTCGTACCAGTAAAGTGACCATCGTCGGATAATAAATTACCGTCTTTCTTCCACTGGTAAACAGTGGCATTTTCTGCAGTAACAGACATTTGAATATTATCGCCTAATTCTGCGGTCATATCTCCAGATTGGCTTGTGATTTGAGTAAGAGGATTTACAGTCAGGGTCACGGTGTCAGAATAAACATCTCCGTACTGATTAGAGACTTTGCAGAAATACTGACCGGCATCGTTCAAATCAGCATTATCGATATTAAGTTGCGGATTAGTAGCGCCGTTGATAGGCGAATTGTCCTTGAACCACTGGTAAGCTGTAGCGTTTTGAGCAGAGATAGAGAAAGTTGCGGAGCTGCCCTGGCAAACAGTCTGGTCTTGAGGTTGTTGTGTGATTACAGGTAAATTGTTCGAAGAAGCATTAACAGTAAGTTGAATAGGCTGCGATTCAACGGAGTTGCATTGACCAGATACAGTGCATGTGTATTGTCCAGCGTCGCTTGAAGTCACGTTAGAAATTTGCAAAGAGTTAGTTGTAGTTCCAGAGAAATGTCCGTTATCAGATAGCGGGTTACCGTCTTTTTTCCATTGATATGAAGTAGCGTTTTGAGCTGATACAGTAAGCTGTACATTATCGCCTTCGTTAACTGTCTGGTCTCCAGATTGGCTTGTGATTACCGGGTCTGGTGCAATTGTAAGTCTTGCGATATTGCTAACTGTTGAGTCAAAGTCATTGAAGATTTTGCAATAATATGCTCCTGTGTCTGAACTTGAGACGCTGTTAATCGTTAAAGTTGAGTTTGTAGCTCCAGAGATAGGATTATTGTTGTGGTACCACTGGTATGAAGTAGCATCGTTCGCAGTTACAGAGAAGGTAGCCGAATTTCCCAGGCAGGTTTCAATGTCTTGAGGTTGTTGTGTGATAGTAGGTACTGCACGTACGAGTATGCTATAGTCCTCTACTTCGCCGTCAAATCCCTGTTCGCAAGCACTTGCTGCAGTATCGTATTTTGCTGAAACTCTCATTCGCGTATAGCCTAATTTAGCATTGGAAGGTACGGTTATTGTGAGTGGCGAATTATTAGTATTTCCATCGTCTGTATTTGTAGCAGAGCCTAAGTTATAGGTTTCTCCGGGGTCGTTGAAATCTCCGTCCTGGTTCCAGTCTATCCAGGCCATTGCATAAACAGTGTAATTTCCGTCAGTGTTTACACGAACAGTCAAGTTGTATGAATTATTTTTATATACGTCGGTCGATAAATAAGTATAGTCGTTATAAGCATTACCATTATCATCAGTTGTTTTAGCTGTTGAATTGTTAATAGTATTGAAGACAACACCAGTTACGCTTGTATAGAAATCTGTGTTTCCGTAAGAGTAGCAGTAAGAAGGTGTTTGTCCAGCTGTTGTTGCTTGTCCTGTAAGTGCCTGAGGATTGTAACAGTGATCATCGCCGTTAAATTCGTAAATTGCAAAATAATAAGTTGAGCCAGGTATTAGATGTGTAATTGTTACCTGATTCCCAGTGCCTTTGTAAACTACGAAATTACCCTGACCTATCTGGCTACCCTGACCAAATTGAGGATTAGCTTCATAAATTTGTCCGTTCGATGGATAAGAGTTTACTGGTGCATCTTTTCGACAAACAACTAAAACAGAGTCGCCACCTCCTCTTGTCCATGAGATTGTTATGTTATATTTATCAGTAGAGACAACCTGGAAATTAGTTGCTTGTGCGGGAGGAGTACAAAAATCGTAATGCAGAATTCTTGTATGCCAGTTAAGACCGCCTGTGGTATATTCAGTTGTAAACCAGAAAGTTGAATCGTCAGGGTCAATGCTAACCATAGAATAATCTCCCCAACGGCTGTAAGTATCCTGTGCGCCTGTGCCATGAAAAGCAATTAATTCATAGCTTGTCATCACGCCTAATGGGTCATTGGCTTTACGACCCACCAGTGCTATAGATGGATAGAGGTCTGTATTTGAAATAGAATAGCCAATGCTAATATCACCTTTGGCATTCATGGCAATAGATGGCATCCATCGCCAATTTCCGTCGCCGGGATTGTATGTGCCTTGTTGGTAAAGTTGCCATGTTGGGTTAGAGTTTGTATTTCGGAATTCGTACCAGCGTATTGCAGAAACTCCGTTGTCGTTGACAGTTCGACAAACAAGAAGGGAATTGTGATCAGAAAACGGTCTAAAGTAAGCACGGTACATTATACGGGATTGCAAAAGGTCTAATTTCTGGTCATTAGGTTGCGGTACAGAAGCTTCGCTCTGGAAAAGATCATACGGAGCTACTTCGATATTTGAGTTTAATGTTATAGAGCCGGAAGTGTCGCTCCAATTGACATTAACCTGAAAAATATACACATGTTTATTACCTGTATAGCTGTTTAATTCATCTGTGACAAAAAAACAGCCTCCTAAATTACTCGAAGGTGTGACGTCTGCATCTGTAGGGAATACAGAAAATAATGTGTCACTTAAAAGTCCTTTTAAAGCTAAAGCTGAGCCACCGTTAAGCATTTCTGAAAGTTGAAAAGCTGCAACATAAGGACCAACGTATTGATCACTATTGTTTTGGTCAAAACCATTTGCCCCCATGTACAGACCATCACTCCAGACAGCAAATTTAGGATAGTCGGGCATGTAGTTGAATTGGTATGCGTAACGGTAATATTGTCCTGTAGGGTCAGATGTTTTGGAAACTGCAATTAAAATAGATTCGTTATTAGGATCAAGGTAAAATTGGGTTACTATCCAGCGTTGGTCTTGTTCATCCCATAAAATTACAGCATCACCGTCGTTGCGGTCGTCGTAACCTGTGCCACTCCAGAAGTCTGATGTTGGAAAAGGTCCTTTTACAATGTTTCCATTTCGATCAAAAATAGTGGTTACATTGTTGACGCACTGCATATAATAATCCTGGTTAACGTCGCCTTGTGTATCGGGAGGCGCAACTTGTGATGAGTTGTCGCTGTTTTTTGCGCCTTCGAAAGATGCTAAAAGTTTTATTGCTAAGGGAGAGGTTTTGGGATTAAAACGCTTTTGTAATTTGGATAATGGGTCTGGTTCGTTTATAGCTTTCCCTTTTAGTTTTTGCTCTAAATATTTCTCAATCGCTTTTTCAATAGCTTCTTCCTGGTCTATGCCGCGTGTATATTTGGGCGGTTTAGCATTTTTGATTAATTGGTCTAAAGGTGCTGAGAGGTCATGGTAAACAGGTTTTTGAAAATACCAGGTGATTTGTCCCTGTTTTACAGTCTTGACCACTGTTTGCTTTTGCGCAAATGAGGTCGCTGCGAGAAGAACAGAAAGCAGCAAAATCAAGAGTCTAATTTTTTTCATAACATTTAATTTTTAAGATTGCTTGTATTAATCAGTAAATATAAAAAAATTGACATTATGTGTTTGTCTTTTTGCAAAATTTAAAAGTTCTGTAACGCTTAAAAATACAGCTTTTTAGGTTTGTGTTAACTAAATTTAACTCGATAAGTAAATTTAAGAATCCTGTATTTGACCAGCCTCGACAATGATTTTTATAAAAAAAGCCAGTTCGGTTATTATTTTTAACCGAACTGGCCATGAAAAGTGAAAATGTATACTCATACTATATTTTTACTTCGATAAATTTATTTGGGTCTTTTCTGTAGTTTGGGTTATATTTAGGATTTCTAAGTCTTTTAGGCACAGACATGCTTTGAATTAAAATATTTTGTTTTCCCTGTTTAAGTACACGAAATTCTACTCGTCTGTTATATTTTTGACCTTCGGGATTCCAGGAACCATCAGGATTTCGGTTTATTGCTATTGGATTTTCTTCGCCGTAACTAACAGCTTTCACCTGTTCTGGTCTCGCGCCATGTTCGATTAGGTATTGTTTGACAGCTTTTGCACGTTTTAAACCTAATTTGTAGTTATAAATAGCTCGACCACTGGCGTCAGCATAACCTATAACTTCGATTACAGCTTCAGGGTTATTTTTTAAATAATTTGCCAATGTGTCAAGTGTAGGATTATCAGGTATTTTCCCCACGCCATTAAGCGGGAATAAAATGTTTTGTATCTTCAAAAATTTATCGTAAACATTGCCGTATTGGTCAGCTATTAATGTGTCACTGGCGTTTGCATATTTAAGCAGAGAGTCGCAGTTTTTGTTTTTGCTTACTATTATTGTTTTGTAAATTTTGTAGTTCGGAGCGTCCTTTTTTACAAAAAATGTATCCTGGTAAATTAATTGTCCTTTTGATTCGATCCGTAAATAATAAAGATGGCCTTTGTGTGCAACGATTATAAATTTGTTGTTTTTTGGGGTTGCGATAAATGTTTCGTCAGTAGCTATGTCTTTGTAGGTTATATCGACTGGTGGGACCTCACCGTCGCAAGAGGCTAATTTAGCAGTCATAATGGTAATTGGCGATTTGAGTGCTTGTTTGATTTTCATCATGTAAATGTCGCTTCGTCCATAGCCTTTGCCTTTTCGCGAAGCAAAGTAAGCTCGTTTGTTGTCGGCTGTAGGAAAATAATAAACATCGTCTTCGATAGAATTTATTGGATAGCCTAAATTTTCAGGTATTGTCCAGGTTCCAAAATCTGTAAGTGTGCTTCGGAATATGTCATAACCGCCCATAGTGTTGTGTCCTTTTGAGCTGAAGTAGAGCGTTTTTCCATCGTAAAAAATAAAAGGTCCTTCTTCATCTTTGTCTGTATTTATCACAGGTCCTAAATTTTTGGCAGGTCCCCAGGTACCATCTGGTTGTAAATGTGATACCCAGATGTCTAATCCTCCGTATCCTCCTGGGCGATCGCTGGTAAAATAAAGAGTCTTGCCATCGACAGAAAGAGAGCAATGGGTTTCCCTGTAAGGTGTATTTATATTTGGACCTAATTTTCTGGGAGTTGTCCAATGTCCATTTTTATAGTCTGATACATAAATTGAACCATTGTCTTCGTCTTTGTATATAAAAAGCTTGTTACCGTCATGTGATATGGTAATTGTCGCTTCGTGGGCTTTTGTATCGATATTCATCAGTGGTTTTACTTTACTCCATTTTCCGGTAGAATCTTTATAAGCCACGTAAATGTTTTCGTCATACTCTCCGTCGTACATAAGCTTACTGTCAGGAAAAAGTTTTCGTCTTGAAGTAAAATACATTTCTGTTTCGTCAGCTGTCACCACAGGCGTATGTTCGGTGTATGGCGAGTTAACTGGTTGCCCCAGGTTTATTACTTCGATATTAAGCGGATGTTGCATTAGTTCCTGTCCTGTTTCTGCTTTGGTAAGTTCGTCTTTTATGATTTCTCTAAATTTTCTATTTCTTACTTCAGCTCGTAATTGTGAAAGTAAAGTGATTGCTGTATCAAATTGATAATTAACTCGGTAGGCTCTGGCTAAATAGAATTTTATTTCTTGCGGCGTTATTTCAGCTCTTCTTTTAAATTTTGGATAAAGTTCTAAAGCTTTTTTCAAATATGGTATTGCACTATCGCGTTTGCCTTCAGTGTTTAAGTAACAAAATCCCAGTTTGAAGTAAAGATCGGGGTTTTTATCATCGATTTTTATAAATCGTTTGTAAAAAATTATAGCTTGATCAAAATTTTGATTATTGATTAAATCTTCTGCAATAGCAAGTGAATCTTTGCTTTGTCCCAAACTATTTATTGTGAAAATAGATAAAATAATAATAAAAAGTGTTATGCGCTTCATTTTAAAGGAATTTACAGATTAAGTGTTTTATGATGAAATTTTGCAATGTTCTTAAAATTTTTATCTTTGATGTACATAATACAAAAATCATTCTTTTT
>WFZV01000106.1 GCA_015489395.1 Bacteroidales bacterium | reverse complement strand
ACATTAAAGATATTGCTGGCATAACTTCTTCATACATACAACTTGGCAATGTATATTACGATTTAAAAGAATATTCAAAAGCATTGTATTTTGCCCGACAAGGATTTGTCTTGAGCGAAAAATATAACCTTTTAGAACAAAAAATGCAGGCAGCAGAGCTTTTACGAAAAATTTATTTGAAACAGAATAACTATAAACTTGCTTACAAATATTATCAAGAGCAAATACAAGCTCGTGATTCTCTTATTAATCAACAGAATTATCAAAAGCTTTTAAAGGAGCAGTCTCGATATGAAATAAGGCTAAAAGCAGCTATAGATAGCGCTGAATTTAGTAAACAGTTGAAAATAAAAAACTTGCAATTGGAGCAGATTCATGCGAAGATAAAAGCAAGACGAAAATTACAAACATTTTTAGCAATTGGTTTGATAATAACTTTAATTCTTTTGGGATTACTGTACTACTTTTTAAGACAGCGAAGCCATGCTTTGT
The DNA here is from genome assembly GCA_015489395.1 of Bacteroidales bacterium. GTDB lineage: Bacteria > Bacteroidota > Bacteroidia > Bacteroidales > S143-33 > S143-33. The sequence continues at coordinate 7,936 of WFZV01000106.1, read as the reverse complement.
CACTTGTTAGATACCAGAATAAAGCTATGCAGGATATTTTAAAAGCTATGGAGGAAAAAAACAAGGTAATCCAACAGCAGAACTTAGAGTTGAGAAAGTATTTTACAATTATTGAGCAAAGTCCAATTGCGATTGTCGTTACAGATACGAAAGCAAATATTGAATATGTCAATCCATATTTTACAAAACTAACCGGATATGCTCGCGAGGAAGCTATTGGCAAAAATCCGCGGATTTTGAATTCAGGATTAACACCTAAAGAGACTTTTAAAGACCTGTGGCAGACTATTTTACGTGGAGAAGTATGGCATGGAATACTTTATAACAAACGTAAGGACGGATCAGTTTTCATTGAAGATAGTACTATTGCACCTGTCAAAGATGAAAACAATAGAATTATAAATTTCGTTGCAATAAAAAAGAATATAACAAAAGAAATTGAACTGCGAAACCGACTTAAAAACGAGCAAGATAAGCTTAAGGAATTGTATAAGTCTGTGACGGATAGTATTTTATATGCAAAGCGTATTCAGGAAGCTATTTTGCCTGGGCAGGACTTTTTCCAGGAGAATTTTAAAGATTACTTTATTTTGTTTAGGCCGTTGAATGTAGTAAGTGGAGATTTTTATTGGGCTAAAAAATATAACGATTGTATTATTGTTGCTTTAGGGGATGCAACGGGACACGGAGTCCCGGGAGCTTTTGTGAGTTTATTGGGTATCAGCCTTTTAAATGAAATTTATCGGCACGAAGACGTTACCAAACCAAGCGAAATGTTAGAAATGTTACGTAAAGGTATAAAAAGTTCCCTGTCACAGACAGGTGATGTCAAAGAAACAGAAAATCGTGATGGTATTGATATTGCTATTTTTGTGCTAAATACAAAGACTTATCGACTTCAATATGCAGGAGCTAATCGTCCGTTATATGTGTTTCGGAGAGGAGAGTTCATTGAGTTAAAACCAGACCGACAGCCTGCAAGTATATATCTTGTGGAGCGACCATTTACGAATCACGAGTTAAAGGTTGGACCTGATGATGTTATTTATTTGTTTTCTGATGGATTTCCTGACCAATTTGGAACAGAAGGACATAAAAAGTTTTCAGTGGTTAGATTTAAAGAGCTTCTGAAAAATATTTATAATATGCCAATGCAGGAGCAAAAGAAAATTTTAGAACAAATTTTCGATGATTGGAAAGGCTATATTGAGCAAATGGATGATGTTTTGGTGTTGGGCTTCAGAATTGCTTAATTTTTAGAGATTTTGCTGACTCTGGAGGAGCTGGATACTTTTGTTTTTTTTGAAATTTTACGCGATTTTGATGTTTTGTTTGAAGTTTTTCGATGTTTATTATTGTTTTTTTTAGTGGTTTTTCGTGGTTTGTTGTTGTCTTTGGCAGGTTTTGTGTCTTTTTGTTTATTGATAGCTTGTTCGTCGATTAAAGTGCGTTCGAAAAAGCCATTAAGTAGCATGTACAAAATTTCTTTTTCCATTGCTGCTGTGAGCTTAATTTTCTCGCCTTTAGCGTTTTCCAGGGACATTTCGATTTTGTTGTGTTTGACGAATTTTGCGATAAATTCTTTGATTTTGTTGACATGTTCTTTGTCGAATGCTGCTTTTACCACATCAGTGACGGCTATTCCCATTTGTCCAGGTTGAGGTGGGGCTATTCCCAGCTCAACGTTTTGTTTCCCAAGTTGTTTTTCAAGTTCTTTTTTGAATTCAAGTAATTTTTTTTCGTCGTTATTTTGCAAAGAAAATGATAATTCCATCTATAATTTTGTTTAGTATGCTTTACAAATTTAGCAAAACTTTTTATAACTTTGAAGTTTTGTGATGTAAGTTTTTATTTTTCAGTGAATAAAATTATCTTTGCGTCTAAAACTTTTTTATTATGAGTAAATTTTATCAATTTTCGAACAAAGAGGTGGATGTTGAGCTTAAAGAGCGTGTTTTACGCCTGGCCAGGAGGATGTTGCGATATGTACCAGAGCATTTCGAATTATTGGCAGATATTAGTCCACGATTTTTAGAAGATTTTTTGCAGTATAATATAAAACTTTTGAAGCTTACCCGTTTATCGGCAGATTTTTTTGCTTTTCTTCGGTATCTTACAGCGTTAAAACAGGGCTTTGATTATTGTCGAGAGCAGAATTTACAGCAATTAATGAATCTGGGTTATACGCAGGCTCAAGTCCGATCTGTTAAGGATTTTAATGATTTGCCTTTTGAAAGAAAGTACATAAATTTAGCCCAAAGTGCTTATAAAGCTGTTTTCCAACCTGAAATTTTCACAAATCGTGATGTGCAATCGCTTGAAAAGCAAGGAATTAATGTGGAAGTGCTGTTTTGGGTAATTGATCATGTGGCTGTTTTTGAAAAAAATATGAGAATACTTAAAGCTTTTTTCGTGAAATAAATGTTTTTAGCTAACAAAAAAAATTCTATTTTCGCAAAGTCGTTTTTAAGCTTAAATACTAAGGAACTAAGCAGCTAAATGGAGCATACTATTTTAATAACAAACGATGACGGATTTGATGCACCGGGTTTAAAAGCCTTAGTCGAAGTAGCCAGGGATTATGGTAATGTTGTCGTAGTTGCACCACAGAAGTCCTGGTCAGCAAAATCCCATGGAATTACTATTGAAAAGCCGATAGAAATTTTTAAAACAGATTATTTTGGTTCAAATGTTGTTGGATACGTAACCACAGGTACACCGGTAGATAATTTAAAGCTTGGTATGAATTTATTAGTCGATAAAAATATAGATTTAGTGCTTTCTGGCATAAATCATGGCGCAAATTATGCAATAAGTCTGTATTATTCTGGTACTGTAGCAGTGGCAATGGAAGCAGCTTTTCACCGGATACCTGCAATGGCTGTTTCTATCGATAGCTTTAACAAAAATATAGATTTAACAGCAGCACAGAATTATAGCCGTAAATTAATCGAATTTATTTTAAATCATCCCAATCGACAGCAATTATGCTTAAACGTTAATATTCCAGATTTACCACAAGATAAAATCAAAGGACTGAAATTTTGTCGTACAACAAAAGGTGTTTGGCATGAAAAATTCGAAGTATGGACTCACCCTGTCAGAAAGCAAAATTATTATTGGTTAACTGGAAAATTTTATAACTTTGAACCTGATCGACAGGACACAGATTTATGGGCAATAAAAAATGGCTATGTTGCTGTTGTCCCATTAAGCGTAGATCCTACAAATTACGATATTTTACAACAACTAAAAAATGATGTTTAACTTTTAAAAACAAAATTGACTATGAAAGCATTTCACGCTTACGACATTAGAGGTGTTTACAACAAGGATTTTAACAAAGACGATGTTTACAAAATTGGATTTTTCTTACCGCGTCTGCTAATGACAGATAAAATTTTAGTTGGTCGCGATGTACGTACTTCTTCTCCAGAAATTTTTGCATACCTTACAAAAGGTATCACAGACGCAGGCGCTAATGTTTACGATGTAGGTCTGGCCACCACTCCGATGGTCTATTATGCAACTGTAAAATACAACTTTTTAGGGTCTGTGATGATTACTGCATCGCACAATCCAAGAGAATACAATGGCTTGAAAATCTCCGGTCCTGGTGCTATACCAATTGGATACGACACTGGACTTAAAGAGCTGGAGCGGATGGTCGAAAATGAAGAAATTGTCGTTTCTCCATATAAAGGCGAAATTAAAAAGCTCAACGTCAAAGACGATTATATTACCTTTCTGCGCGATCACATGGTAGATTTCCGTGGCATGCGTATTGGTATTGACTGCTCTAATGGTATGGCTGCTTTGCTCATTAAATACCTGTTCGGAAAATTCGCTTTTTATCTCAACGATGAAATGGACGGGAACTTCCCTGGACATGAACCCAATCCTTTACAAAAAGAAAATGTGGTCGATCTGCAGAATTTGGTCAAAGAGAAAAATCTGGACGTAGGCGTTATTTTTGACGGCGATGCTGACCGTGTGATGTTTGTCGATGACAAAGGACGTTTTATCCAGCCCGATTTGATTATCGCACTTATGGGACATTATTACTTTGATGAGAAAAAAATTCCAGGTGGCAACGTTCTCCAGGATATTCGTTCGTCTCGTTCTGTGGCTGAATACCTGACAAGTAAATGGCAAAATGTTCGCGTTCACACCTGGCGAGTTGGCCGTGCATACGCTGTACCCAAGATGAAAGAACTTAATGCTGTATATGGTGGTGAATTGGCTGGTCACTATTATATGAGCGATTTCTTTAATTCTGACTCTGGTATTTTAGCTGCTTTGCACGTACTCAAGATTGTACGTCATTTCAAGGAAGAACACAAACGTAAAATCTCTGACGTTATCGACGAAATTAATAAATATTACAACTCAGGCGAGATTAACATGTACTTAGAGGACAAAAAAACTGCTATGTTGGCTGTTGTCAAGCATTTTATTGATCAACAAACGCCGAAAAGAATCCTCGATTTTGACGGATACCGCCTTGATTACGACGATTGGTGGTTTAATATCCGCCCGTCGAATACTGAGCCTTATCTGCGCTTTTTAGTTGAGGCGAATTCCGAAGATTTGATGAAGCAAAAAGTCGAAGAAATTAAGCAGATTCTTTATGCTTTCAAAAAAGCCAAAAAATAATTACGGCTGAGACTCAGTGAAATTTTACGTCTCATCGGCGGCTACATGATAAAAAATAAATAATCGTACGGTTTGCCGATGAATTGCCAGTGGCGGCTGTCCCTTTCGACCCGGACAGCCGCCACTTTTTCGTCTGCGCAGAGCAGGTACGAGCGTAGTAGCTGTGGTTGTGTAATGCTTTTAGACGCAGGGTTGTACAGTTTTTTTTTGCGCATTTAGCTTAATATCGAGATTGCACAAAACACGCCGCCGAATTGATGAGCTTTTGCAGCTGAACCTTGTATGTGACGATAAATTTTTTGTTTGCAGGGAAGCCGAATTTTATACGTACCAGAATTTTGTGCGTTAATGCGTGGCGAGATGAAGAAAAGGTAAAAAGATTAATCGATCAAAGTATGCTTTTGTGGGTCGTATTGGTGTTTCCAGCGGCGGTGTGACCAGAGCCAGAGGTGCGGTTTTTCGCGGATAGACTGTTCGACGCGTTCCATGTATTTTTTTGTAATTGCGCCTTTGGGTTGGTTTCTGGGATCATGGACGAGAGGTTCAATTTTAGCCTTGTATTTTCCGCGTTCGACTTTGTCCATGTCAAAGTAAAAAATAGGTAAATTGTAAAGTTTTGAGTACGTTTCCAGTCCGTGGAGCGTAGCTGTTGGGATATTAAAGAATCGTATCCATAAAGCTTTTTTTGTGTTACCAGGGTTTTGGTCTGCCAGCATGACCACGCAATATGGTTTGTTGCCTTTTGTAAATCCACGTGCTGTGATGTCAATGGAGATAAGCCGTGAGCCAAAGCGGGTGCGAGCTTGTTTGATTTTTTCGTCGATTTTTGAGTTTTTAAGCGGTTTGTAAAGAATAACGAATTGATGTTTAAACCAGAACGGAGCGACTAAAGGACCTAATTCCCAGTTTCCTATGTGTGCGCCAGCTAAAATGACATTTTGTCCTGCGTAATAGTATTGGTTAAGCAAATCAGCGTTTTCGATTATAATTCGTTGTTTTAGTGATTGTTTGTCTAAGGTGTAAAATTTAAAAGTTTCGACAAAAAGGTCGGCAAGATGGTGGTAAAAGTCTTTTTCGATTTTATTAAGTTGTTTTTCAGTATAATCCGGAAAAGCTAATCGTAGGTTTTGGCGTACGACTTTTAGTCTGTATTTAAACACTTTGTAAATGAGCAGGTAAATAAAGTCAGAAATTTTGTATATGGTTTTAAAGTCAGAAATTTTAGCCAGGTTCCAGCCTAATTTAAAGAAAAGATACTCGAACATTGATTGACTCTTGTTTTGTGCCAAACAAATTTGAAGAAAAAATCAGTTATGTTCAATGCTGTTTTTATTAATTAATGCTAATCGGCGAGTTAGGTTCTAATTTTTTTACGTCCAAAAGAGTCAAATTCTTGCGAAAGGCTCTCGATATAATCCAGAAGTTCCTGGCGTCCTTGCCTGGTCACTGCAGATGTGAGAAACATTGGAGGCAGCTCTTCCCAGGTTTTTAGCAATTCTCGTTTGAATTTAGCAATGTTGCTGACAACTTTATTCTGCGATAATTTATCGATTTTTGTGAAGACAATGCTAAAAGGTATTTGCTTAAATCCCAGTTGATTAACAAAATCAATGTCAATGGGCTGCGGGTCTAACCGACTATCAATAAGTACGAAAACATTTAACAGGTTTGGGCGGTTTAAAAAATATTCGAAAATTTGCTTACGCCATTTGTTGCGTTCTTGTTTTGAGACTTTAGCATATCCATATCCTGGTAAATCGACCAGATACCATTTATTATTGATAAGAAAATGGTTAATTGCGCGGGTTTTACCGGGTTTGACCGATGTTTTAGCCAGATTTTTACGGTTTGTAAGCATGTTGATTAAAGACGATTTGCCAACGTTACTCCTGCCGATAAAAGCAAACTCTGGAAATACAGGCTTTGGTAAATCTTCTAATTTGTACGAAGATTTTATGAATTTAGCTTCTTTAATTGTCATAAGCCGATTTTTTAAAATGACTGAACTGGTGCCTGTGAATTAAAAAATTTCGAAAAACCAAATTTTGCTCCGACTATGAAAATTGGACCTGTATAAGCAAAATCTAAAGCCCGGTCAAATGGATTTTGAATTGGCCGCGAGAAAAACGGCATTGAATATCTATAACCAACTCCCAGGTACCCTTCGATCATTATTCCTGTCGGCAGATTGTCCTGTATTCCAATCGTACCATTGATTTCAAACCTGTGTACTGCTCCGGTGAGATTTTGAACAGAATAAACCCAAACATCATTGCCATATAGTTTAGCTGCTGACGGCAAGTATTCTCTGAATTTTGAGTAAAAAAAGTTGTAACCAGCTCCAATAGCAATGTAACCTGTGTTGTTATAACTGGTTTTGCGAATGAACTTACGATGGATTTGTAATCCAGCACCAATGAGTTTGTACAAATCTGCTTGTGTAAATGAAATAGGGTGTAACCCACGGCTTAGGTAGTAAAATTGTGGCGCAAAAACATAAGCTTTTTTACCGTTCTGGTATTCATAATCGAATCGTAACCCATGAAACAGCACATAATGCGGTACAATCGAAAAACTAATTTTTTTAATTTTCGGCTGTGGCTTGATGATAAAGTCGTTTTGACCAAACAAATTGAAAGTCAAAAAAGTGATTAGAACAAAAATTATTTTTTTCATAGCTAAACGTTTAACTCGTTTGATGTAAAGCTAAGAGGCAGTAATTCTTTTACGCTGTTGATAATAAGGATTTTCGATTTTCCGACCAAAATAACTTTAATGGGCTTTTCAAAACGCATTTCTGTTTCGATCATGACTTGACGGCAAGCTCCGCAAGGTGGTGTAGGTAAAGGTGTCATTTGATTTTTATTGTTAAAAGCCACAATAGCAATGGCTTGTACCGGAATATCCGGATATTGGGCGTTTGCGGCAAACAGAGCTACACGTTCGGCACATAGTCCAGACGGATAAGCAGCATTTTCTTGATTATTTCCTGTGATGACAAGACCGTTTTCCAATCGTACAGCTGCGCCGACATGAAATTGCGAATAGGGTGCATAAGCTTTTTGTGCTGCTTCGATTGCTTTGTTAACCAATTGTCGGTCGGTTTCCTGTAGCTCGTCTAACTTTTCATATTCAAAAACGTTTAAAATTAGCTCAACTTTTTTCATGACATCAAAGCTTTATAATTAGAACAAAAGTAAAAAAAATTATAAAATTTCTAATTTCGCAGGCTCGTAGCCTTTAAGAAATTCTCGTATATCTAAAACTTTTTTGCCAGGCA
>WFZV01000105.1 GCA_015489395.1 Bacteroidales bacterium | reverse complement strand
GTATAATGTATTGTAATTGACTTTCGTTCAAAAACTCAGGTGTATTTTCAGACAAAATACTAATATTCGTCTGCTGACAAAGACGTCTGTCGGCAGTAATCTTGCCAATTAAAACGATTGATATTGCGATAGTTACAACCAGCAAAGTAAATATTTTCTTTTTACTTATTCTCATAAATATTTTTGAGTTGTTTTACAAGTTCAGGAATAATTGTGTTGATATTTCCAGCCCCTGTGATTAAAAGCACTTCAAAATCCTGCTTCTGAAGAAAATCGACCAGATTTTTAAATGGAACGTATTGTTTGTTTTGATGTTTTACGTATTTCAAAATTAATTGCGGGTTCACGCCAGGAATTGGCTTTTCCCGTGCAGGATAAATGTCGGTTACAATTACTTTATCAAATTTGCTCAATGCCAATCCAAACTGCTCTGCAAAATCCCTTGTCCGCGAATAAAGATGCGGTTGAAAGGCGATTGTCAAATGCTTGTCTGGATGAAACAAACTAACGCTTTGATAAAGAGCTTGAATTTCAGTTGGATGATGTGCATAATCATCGTAAATATAATGCACTGAGTCACTGTATTTCAGGTCAAAACGTCTATCAGTTCCCAGATAAGTCTCCAGAGCTTGCTTAATAATTTTAGGTTCAATGCCCGACAAATAAGCGATTGCAGCAGCAGCTAAAGCATTTTCTAAATAAGCTTTACCAGGAAAACGTATATAAGTGCTTATGTCTGTATCATTTAAGTGTAAGACAAAATATTGCCTGTGGTTGCAATGATGAATATTCGAAACATAGAAATCTGCTTTGTCCGAAACGCTGTAATAGTAAACTTCACGGTTTAAGCCTTGCAGTTGTATGTTTTTATTTATTAAAATCTTTGCATTCTGCTTAGAACCTTTTACGAACTGAACAAAAGCCTGTTTTAAGTTTTCGTAGTTCTGGTAAATATCTAAATGGTCTGGTTCGATTGAAGTAATAATAGCAAAATCAGGTTTTAGCAGTAAAAACGCCCTGTCGTATTCGTCAGCTTCAACAACAGAAAACTGACCATTGCCACGGATAAAGTTAGATTTATAATTTTTTGTTATGCCACCGACAAATCCAACATTTAATTTACCGGCTAATTTAAAAATATGAGCCGTAATTGCTGTAGTGGTTGTTTTTCCATGTGTTCCGCTGATTGCGATTAATCTGCTATCATTAACAATACTGGCCAAAAGCTCAGCCCGTTTGAGTATCGTAAATCCATGGTTTTTGAAAAAATTTAGCAGGTTACCTGTCCGTATAGCTGGCGTAAGCACAACGATTGTATTGTCTTTGTTTAAATCATCGGGTATATTATTCTCATCGTCCTGATAAAAGACTTTAATTCCCTGAGTCTCCAGCGTTTGAGTCAAATTAGTTTTTTGCATATCATATCCCAAAATCCTATAGCCCTGTAAATTCAAATATCTCGCTAAGGCGCTCATTCCGATTCCGCCAATTCCTAAGAAAAAGTAATATTTTACCTGGCTTTCGTTCACTATTGAATTTGTTTAATTTACTGATTTTTAACTTTTTAAAGAGTTTATTCTGCGAATTTATAAAAAATTATCTTAGTAAAGCAAACTTTACATAAAATTTTTGCATAATTTTTTCAATTTTTTCGACAAGCGTCTAAAACTATTTTTGCTATATCCCTGGCTGCATCTGGCTTTGCAAACGACTTAATATTCTGGCTGAGTTCTTGTAAAAGCTCATCATTGCTTAAAGTCTTCAATGCCAATGGAATAAGTTTTTCCCGCGCCTGAGAATCTTTGATCATTAAAGCTGCTTTTTTCTCGACCAAAGCCTGAGCATTTTTCGTCTGATGGTCCTCGGCAACATTAGGCGATGGAACAAAAATAGCTGGTTTTCCCAAAACGCTTAACTCTGAAATAGTTATAGCACCAGCACGGGCAATTACAAGATCCGCAGCAATGTAAGCATTAACCATGTTTTCGATAAATGGCATTATTTTTAACCAATCTTGCTCCTGGACTGTGGATATAATTTCATCGTAATAATATTTTCCTGTTTGCCAGATGACCTGAATATTTGCCTGCGACAACTTCTCTAAATGCTCTAAAACCGACTGGTTCAACGTACGCGCTCCCAGACTGCCACCGGTTATCAACAGAGTTTTTTTGTCTGTACTTAAACCAAACTCTTTCAAAGCCTGGTCTTTAGTAACTTTGACGTTTAAAACCTCATGTCTGACAGGATTACCAGTCAAAACCGTTCGCCCTTCAGGGAAATACTTAAACGCCTGCTCGTAAGCCACACAAATTCGATAAGCATATTTGGCAAAAACTTTATTCGTAATGCCCGGAAACGAGTTTTGCTCTTGCAAAATAATCGGTATTCGCCTTAAACTGGCAACCCGCAAAGCCGGCGCACTGGCGTATCCTCCTACGCCCACAACCGCACATGGTTTGAAACTTCTGAAAATCTTTTTAGTCCTGCTGATTGATTTAAACAAAAGGAAAATAGTCTTGAGATTTTCAAAACTCAGTTTTCGTTTCAAACCTCGAACAGGCAATCCGATTATCTCATAACCTGCTTTTGGTACAGCCTTCATCTCAAACCTATCCTCTGCTCCAATGAATAATATTTGAGCATCAGGATTAAGCTCTTTTATTGCATCTGCAATGGCTATCGCAGGGAAAACATGTCCACCTGTACCTCCGCCAGTAATTATTATTTTTGGCTGTTCGCTCATTAGTTGAGAATTATTTTATTTTTTTCTAAAGTAAAATCAACTGGTTCGTTGTAAACCGGTTTAGGATTTTTCTTGACATACCGTGAAATACTTATTATTATGCCGATCATCAACGAATTAAATAAAATCGATGTTCCGCCCAAACTCATAAACGGCAATGGCTGCCCTGTCACTGGTATTAGCCCAACATTTACCATAATATGCACGAAAGCTTGAATTTCTATACTTAAACCAAAACCCGCAATTACGTAAACCAAAAACGTTCGCTTTAACCGCGAAACCATACGCGCAATTAACGACAACAACCATAAATACAGAATAATAGTTAGCACACCACCAAAAAGTCCCAATTCTTCGACAATTACTGAAAACAAATAATCTGAATACTCCTGCGGAATAAGCGCTTTTTGCTCACCTTTCCCCAACTTTAAATTAACCAAACCGCCTTTTGCTATTGCGATTTTTGCCTGTGTACTCTGGTCAGCATACGAATAATGCGGATAAATCATCTGTTTAATTCGATTTCTCCAGGTACTTGATCGAAAAACATGTCCGGGCATCAACAAGATTAGTAATAGCCCAAAAGCAGCTATAATAGCGTAATTTTTTATCAATCTTTTGCGTTGCTCTTCGCTAATTTCTGCGATAAAAATCAAACCAATAACAATAGTTAAAATTATAACAGCAGTCGAAAGGTTGTTTGTAGCAATTAGCCCGGCAATTACCAGCGATGTCCAGAACAAATTATCCAGAGCTTTTTTAGCCTGCTTTTTATGACGAGCAGCTATTGTCAACTGCTTTGCTGCATATAAAATCATGGAAAATTTGGCAAACTCCGATGGTTGAAACTGAAATCCAAATACAGTCAGCCAACGCTTTGCCTCCGCTTTTTCCACACCAAAAAACAAAGTTATAATCAACAGAAAACCAGAAACATACAAAAGAGCATCTGCTAAATTGTACATCAAATTCAAATACTCTCTGGGCATACGACTTACAAAATACACCAGGACCGCTCCACTCAGGATAAAAATTAAGTGCTTAAACCAGTAAAAAAACACACTGCCACGGCTGAGAATACTCAGAGTCGTGGTACTTGACGCTGTAATTAAAATCGAAAATGCTAACGTTGCTAAATACCATGTCCACAACCTACGGTCACCCTTTGCGATTATTTTCGATAAATCTGTTGCCATAACTTTTTGAAAATTAGAGATTACGTACAGCTTCTTTGAATTTATTACCGCGGTCTATATAATTTTCAAACAAATCAAAGCTCGCACATGCCGGCGAAAGTAGCACTACATCACCCTTTTCTGCAAGCAAATAAGCCTGACGCACTGCTTGCTCCATGGAATGAGTGTCGTAAACCGGCACCAGGCGGCTAAAAGTCCTGATAATCTTACTGTTATCCTTGCCAAGCGCTACGATAGCTTTTACTTTTTTCTTTACCAGGTCAAAAAGCAAACTATAATCATTGCCTTTGTCAACGCCGCCCATAATCAACACCACAGGCCGCTGCATTGTCTCCAATGCGTACCAAACAGAATTTACGTTTGTAGCCTTGGAATCGTTGATAAACGTAATACCGCGAATACTCAAGAATTTTTCAAGGCGATGTTCGACCCCTTTGAAAGTCTGCAAAGTGCGCTTGATGTACTCGTTTTTAACATTTACGGCTAAAGCAGCAGCTGCTGCCGCCATCGAATTATATAAATTGTGCCGTCCCTGAAGACTAATTTGTTTTACGTCCATAGTGAAAAGTTTTTGATTTACTTTTACGTACATTGTACTGTCTTGAATGTAAGCAGACGCACGGTCTTGTTTTTTATAGCTAAATGGTATATGTCTGGAAACGATTTTATGCCTTGTCAAATATTTTTTTATGTTCGGGTCATCAAGCCAATAAATGAAATAGTCCTCTGGTCCATGGTTCTGTGCGATCCGGAATTTAGAGTTTATGTAATTTTCAAATTTATTTTCGTAACGGTCTAAATGGTCAGGCGTAATATTCAGCAAAACAGCCACATGCGGGTTAAAATCAAAGCACCCATCAAGCTGAAAACTGCTCAATTCAACGACGAAATACTGGTAATCACGTTTTGCCAGAAGCCTTGCCAGGCTAACGCCCACATTGCCAGTCAAAGCCACGTCATATCCAGCGTTTTTGAGTATCTCGTATGTCAGCAAAGTAGTTGTAGTTTTGCCATTGCTGCCAGTAATGCCAATGAACGTTCCGTTTGTAAACTGCCATGCAAATTCGATTTCAGAAATAACCTTAATGCCTTTTGCCTTAGCCTTCTGAACAATAGGCGCATTGTCGGGAATACCTGGACTTTTAACAATAACATCAGCACTTAAAATTTTATCTTCACTATGCTTACCTTGCTCAAAATCAATGTTATTTTGCTGCAACTCCGAAAGATAATTAGGCTTTATACGACCTAAATCTGAAACAAAAACATCGATATTTTTCGATTTTGCCAGTAAAGCTGCTCCTATGCCGCTTTCACCAGCACCCAACACTACGACCATTTACCTGATTTTTAAGGTTATAACCGACAAAACCCCAAGAAAAATAGCCACGATAATAAATCGTGCAACTATCTTAGGCTCAGGGATATTCTTGAGCTGAAAATGATGATGCAATGGCGACATCAAAAAGATTCTGCGACCTTCCCCATACTTACGTTTTGTGTACTTAAAATAGCTTACCTGAATTATAACCGACAGAGTCTCAGCAAGATAAATCCCTGCAATTATAGGCAAAAGCAATTCTTTCCGCGCTAAAATCGCTATTATTGCAATAATACCTCCAATTGTCAAACTACCTGTATCACCCATGAAAATCTGCGCAGGATAAGCATTATACCACAAAAACCCCACTAAAGCACCAATAAAAGCTGCGATAAAAACTGTCATCTCCCCAATCCGCGGGATATACATAATTTTCAAATATTCTGCTAAAATCACATTACCCGAAACATACACAAACACCGCCAGGGACGACAAAGCCACAGCCGTTGTCCCTGCAGCCAAACCATCTAATCCATCAGTCAAATTCGCTCCATTGGACACTCCAGCGATTATGAAAATTACCCAAAACGTAAAAATCAAATAAATCAGCCACTTGTTTTTTATCCCAATGTCTTTCAACAAAGCTTCATAATCCAATTCGTGCGACTTTACAAATGGGATTGTAGTTTTCATCGACTTAACATCTGACTTGATAATCTGTTCATTTGGTACGTTTTGATGCTGCTCAGGATTTGGACGTATAACGATTTGCTTGCTAAAAATAATTGCAGCAGAAACCACTATGCCAAGCACAACCTGTCCTAAAATTTTAAACTTACCATGCAGTCCAGCCTTATTTTTCTTGAAAACCTTTATATAATCGTCGATAAATCCAATGATTCCCAGCCAAATAGTTGCCAGCAGCATCAGCTGTATGTAAATATTGTCTAACTTTGCAAACAAAAGCACAGGAACTATTATCGATAAAATAATAATTATCCCGCCCATTGTCGGTGTTCCCTGCTTACTATATTGCCCTTCTAATCCCAGGTCTCTGACTACTTCACCGATTTGTAACCGTTGTAAAAGCTCAATAAGCTTTTTTCCGCCCCAAATCGCTATAATCAAAGACGTTAGCAACGTCAAACCTGCGCGAAATGAAATAAAATTGAACAAACCTGCACCAGGAACATCTATGTCGTTGAGATATTTAAACAAGTAGTACAACATTTGAGCGCTATTTATTTTGTGTTAAAGTTGAATTAGACCAAAAAATTCCTTTATAACCTCACGATCGTCAAAATGATATTTTTTACCCTGTATTTCCTGATAAGTCTCATGACCTTTTCCAGCAACTAAAACTATATCCCCCTCATTTGCCAGGCTAAGTGCTGTTCGTATAGCTTCGCGGCGGTCTGGATTAACCAGCACCCTGACAGACTGCTGATTATCAACACCTTGCTTTATATGTTCGATAATCTCCTCCGGGTCTTCATCGCGTGGATTGTCAGACGTAATAACCACCAAATCAGACAGTTTTGAAGCAATATGTCCCATTTTAGGCCGTTTTTCCTTATCGCGGTTTCCACCAGCACCGAACACAGTAATAATTCGCTGCCCGGGCTGTACAAGAGACTTAAGTTCGTTTAAAATATTTTCCAATGCGTCTGGTGTATGGGCATAATCGACAATTGCTGTTATGCCGTTTGCCGTAATTGTCTCGAACCGTCCTTCGACCGGCTTAATTCTGCTAAGCGCAGTCAGAGCCGTAATTTTATCAATGCCCAGAAGCCGGGCTGTGGCATACACAGCCAACATGTTCGAAATGTTATATTGCCCAACCAACTGCAGCCAAACCTCAGAACCTTCGATCAGTACAAGCGTGCCATTGATGTGTTTTTCAAGGATTTTAGCTTTAAAATCAGCTAAATTTTTCAGTCCGAATGTATAAACAGTGGCTTTGGTATTCTGCACAATGATGTTTGAGTGTTTGTCGTCGGCATTGACCAATGCAAAAGCTTCGGGTTTCAGGTTGTCAAAGAGCCGCTTTTTGGCAAATAAGTAGTCTTTTAAAGTTTTGTGATAGTCAAGGTGATCGTGCGTAAGATTAGTGAAAATCGCACCGTCAAAATCCAGAAAATCTGTGCGATGCTGGTCCAGAGCGTGCGAACTGACCTCCATAAAAGCGTAAATGCAGTCATTATCGACCATTTTTCTGAGCAGCCGATTAACGGTAATAGCGTCGGGTGTAGTGTGCGTAGCAGGTTCTTCGACTTTGTGAGCTAAATATCTTATCGTAGAAATCAAACCGGCTTTATGTCCCAAAATCTCGAAAAAGTTGTAAAGCGTTGTAGCGATAGTGGTTTTTCCATTTGTGCCTGTTACGCCAACTAATTTTAAGTCATAACTCGGATTATTGTAAAAGTTTGCAGCTATTCTGGCTAAAGCAACGTGTGAATTTTCGACCTGTATTGTGGTTACGTTGTCTAAATCCGTGCAAATTTCGCAAACAATGGCTATTGCGCCTTTCTCAATGGCTTTTGGGATAAATTTATGTCCGTCAGTTTTTGTGCCTGTTAGAGCAATGAATAAAGCACCCGGTTCGACACGTCGTGAGTCTATGCTCAACGAACTAATTTGTTTGTCTGTGCTGCCTTTTACCTTGAGAATCTGCACTCCTTGTAATATGTCGTCTAATTTTCTGGTCATAATCACCTGAGTGATAGTGTTATAGTTTGACCTTTTTTAAATTTTGTGTTTGGTAAAATTGATTGTTTAAAAACTTTCCCCCGTCCTTTGATTTTGACTTTAAGGCCTAAATTCTCTAAGATGTACGTTGCATCTTCGGCACTCATGCCTCTTACGTCCGGTACATAACCGCGCTGTATCCGGACTTTGTACAATGCAATAGCCTTATTTTCAGGGAATCCCCGCACAAAATATGCGTTTTTTCGGTATTGTTTCTTCACAAAAATGTCAAAATGATTCAAAACGTCGATTATATAATCTTTTCGTCCAAATTTGATACTTGGTAAATCGTTCTTTTTGTCAAAAAGCTGTACGTCGTAACTCTGTTTCTCGTGCATAGACGGATCGTTTTTGTACAAATATTCAGCGACTTTCTTAAAAACCGGTCCAGAAGCCGTAGCGCCAGTACGATGGCCGTATTTCTGTGGTTTATGGATAACGACAATCATCGAATATTTAGGTTTATCTGCCGGGAAATAGCCCACAAACGTAGTGTTGTACTGTTCGATGTAATGTCTTGTCTTCCGGTCTAAAATTTTTGCAGTTCCAGTTTTACCTGCTATTTTAACAATATTACTTTTAACTGTGTGTGAAGCTGTACCAAATTCGACAACAGCTTCAAGCATCTTCTGCACTTTTTTAATAGATTGACGCGAAGCAATATAATGCGAATTGCCATAAACAAGTTTTTTAACTTCTCCATTTTTAATAATAGCTTTTCCGACATGCGGCGTAACGTACAAACCATTATTAGCTATAGCGTTGTAAATGCTCAACACTTCAATTGGTGTCATCTGGTACTCGTAACCAATAGCCAACATACTGAGCGAAACCAGCTTCCACCAACGTTTTTGCTCAGGGTCTTTGAGTTCCTCTGGTTGCTCGCCAGGAATGTCAAAACCAGTATATTTCGACAACCCCAAATCCACAAGCCTATTGACAAAATCATATTGGTGGTTGTAAAAATATTTTTGAATGACTTTAATCACACCAATATTCGAAGAATGCGCAACAACATTAAGCAAAGTCGTATATCCAAGAGGATGTTTAAAATCATCGCTCACAACAACATTCTTATCTAAATGAAGATGAATCGTATTAACATTAACCGGCTCATTTAAAGACACTTGTGGACGAAATTCAAACAAAGCAAGCATGGAAAAAGGTTTCATCACAGAGCCAACTTCGTACAAATGAGCGATAGCATAGTTATAGCTTTCATAATATTTTGTGCTATCTGACTTACTTTGCTGGAGATTTGCCATTGCTAAAACTTCCCCGGATTTTACATCCATCACTACAGCACAACCCCATTGTGCGTCTAAATCCCTGAGTTGCTGTTCTAAAGTATTTTCCACAAAATTTTGTAAGTTCATGTCTAAAGACGTCAAAACACTGGCTCCATCTTCTGGTGGTATCAAAACTTTATAAACCACTCTTTTTGAGCCAGAAATAGCTTTGTATTTAGCTATGCCAGGGACGCCACTGAGTTGCTCGTTATAAGCCCGTTCCACACCGACTATTCTCCTGGTGGAATTGTAATAAAAATCGCCAATAGTACGCGACGCAAGCTTACCAAACGGTTTTATACGTTGGTAGTGTTCTTGTGCTATAAGTCCGCCTTTGTAACGACCCAAACGAAATACTGGCAGCTTTTTCAACTGTTTGTACTGTTCGATAGTTACGTTTTTCTTGATTGGTAAATATTCTACTCCCTGCTGCTTTGCCCTGAGTAAATAGTCTTTGTACTGCTGTGGAGTTTTATCGCCAAGAATCTGCGAAAGTCCACGGCTGATTGTATCTAAATTCGAGTAAAACAGCGAATCATGAGCCTTAAGATATTCGGTATTTGGGTCGTAGTAGATATCATAAGTTATCGAAGTTGTTGCCAAAAGCTTACCATTACGGGATAAAATATCCCCGCGCAAACCATAAACCTTGTCTGTGGTTATGGAATAGTCGTACTTCAACAACAGCTTTTTACGAAACGTTTGTATGTAAAAAATCTTCAACACCACTAACAAACTGAGTATCAGAAAAATGTAAAAAATAAGAGCATATCGTTTGTGTATGTTTTTCAGACTCTCGTTTTTATGTAAATTCTTTTTGCTCGTCACCTGTGTTTTTATTTTGACGGTTCGACATAAATTATTTTGGGATACTGGTCTTTAACAAGGTTGAGATGACGTCTTTTTATTTCTTTTTCGATATTTCCTTCCAGCTCGATGTAAAGTAGCTTTTGTGAAATCTCTATGTGTTTGGCTCTCAAGATTTTCGTCTGTTTTAGCAAATCGTCCTTATATTTGAGATATTTGTTGACAACGCCCTGGTACATAGTGTATAAAACCAGAATTATAAAAATCACCAACAACGTTAATCTTTGCTTGCGGCTATTTAAAAACCCTTTTTTGCTCATGCCTGTGATTTATAATTTTTCGGCGATTCTAAGTTTTGCGCTTCTTGCCCGTGGATTTTTTTGTTGTTCTTGCCAGTCAGGTGTTATAACTTTCTTATTTACAAGCTTAAACGGAGTTTGAAAATTTCCGTAAATGTCTTTTTCAATGATTCCGTCAAAGCTCCCAGTTTTGAAGAAATTTTTAACCAACCTGTCCTCCAGAGAATGAAAGCTAATGATGACAAACCGTCCGCCTGGTTTAATATGCTCTTTGCCTATGAGTAAAAGTTTTTTCAAGTTTTCAAGTTCGCTATTGACCTCAATTCTAATTGCCTGGAACAGTTTAGAAAGATTTTTGTTCAAAAAGCGCTGTGGAAACAGATGCCGCACAGTTTCGACAAGGTCGAAAGTAGTTTTTATTTTGCTATTTTTACGGCGTTCTACAATAGCCTGTGCGATTTGCCTGGCATTTCGCAATTCTCCATAATTTTTGATTATCTCTGTTAATTCGTCTAAAGAATATTCGTTTATAACCTGCTGGGCAGTGAGCTGTTGCTCTTGATTCATACGCATGTCCAAAGGTGCATCAAAACGGTAACTAAACCCCCGTTCGGGCATATCCAGATGTGCCGAACTTATGCCTAAATCTGCTAAAATCCCATCGACTTTTTCGATGTTTAAAAGTCTCAAAAAATTCGGTATATAGACGAAATTACTGTGTATCAAAAGGAAATTTTTAGCATCAATGGCAAAATTCTGAGCGTATTTATCCTGGTCAAATGCAATTAAACGACCTTTATTTTTCAGTCTGTTCAAAATTTCACGGCTATGGCCTCCCTGGCCAAACGTAGCGTCGATATAAATGCCATCTGACTTGATATTCAGTCCATCAACAGCCTCTTTGAGTAAAACAGGTGTATGTATAGCTTGCTTAGTCATTTTCAAGATTTTGCGTTCCAAGTATGGTTTGGGCGATTTGTGTAAACTGCTCGTCGCTGATAATGTTCTGCTCGAATACTGCTGGGTTCCAAAGCTCTATTTTATTTCCAGCGCCAATAAGCAGGATTTCTTTATCTATTTGGGCTAAATCAAGCATTTGCTTTGGTAAAAGCAAACGGTTATTGTTGTCCAGTGACAATTGCGCTGTTTCCATGAAAAATTTTCGCAAAAACATATTATGCTGGCGATTGTAAGGATTTAATTTTTTTTGCAATTCATTTACAATCTGTTGCCAGCTTTGTTTTGTGTAAAGAATTAAGCATGTTTCGTAAATATCTTTTTTTACAATAAATTCGTTGTCAAAATCCGTATCCAATTGCTTTTTAAATGTCGCAGGAAACGTAAAACGCCCCTTGCTATCTAATTTTACAGTAATATGTCCAATAAAATTTTGCATAACAAGCTAATATACAACGACTTTTAACCGAAACTAATCGTTTTCTTTTAATTGTAAAGATATTAAAAAATTTCCCACTTTCTCCCACTTTACACCACTTTTATCCACAAGTTATTAAGAAATATACGTTTACTTTTGATTTTCAGACACTTACGATTTTATTTTTTTGATAAACCAGATATTTTTTTACATAAACCGAAAATTTGACCAATAGGTTAACTTCCTAAACTTTAAGTGATTATTTGGTTTAATTATCGATAAAAAATTAGTACTTTGCCGCAAAAAGTTATCCACAGCTTTTTTAACATGAGATTTGACAAAACCGGTTATTTTTTTAAATTTACTAAGCATAAAAAACATAAAAATCTATAAAAATGGACTTGTTAGAACGCATAAATCAGGACTTAAAGGCTGCTATGAAACAAAAAGACCAATACCGTCTCGAAGCATTACGAGCAATTAAATCCGAACTTTTACTTTTAAAAACAGCCGAAGGCAGCCAGGGACAAATAACAGAAGCACAAGCACTTAAAGTACTACAAAAAATGGTAAAACAACGCAAAGAAGCTGCTGAACTTTACAAATCCAAAGGCCGCGACAACCTGGCAGAACAGGAACTTATGCAGGCCAAAGTCATCGAAGAATACCTGCCTGAACAGCTTTCTCCACAACAGCTGGAAAATGAACTTAAAAAAATCATCGAACAAGTTGGCGCTAAATCCATCCGAGACATGGGTAAAGTCATGGCAGTTGCTACAAAACAATTTGCTGGACGTGCTGACAACAAACTCATTGCTGATACTGTCAAAAAACTTCTAAATCAATAAACTATGATTATCACGACAACCGATTACATACCAGGATACGAAATTACGCAGGTTTTAGGCGTTGTGCGCGGTAACACTGTCCGCGCCAAAAACTTTGCCAGTGACTTCATCGCTGGACTTAAAAACCTGGTCGGCGGCGAAATTGACCAATATACAAGGCTGCTCTCTGAAGCCCGCGAACAGGCTTTAGCCCGTATGATAAAACAAGCTGAAAACTTAGGAGCCGATGCTGTAATAAATATACGATTCACAACTTCGTCGGTTATGCAAGGCATGTCTGAAATGTTGGCTTATGGTACAGCTGTGAAAATTTCTCCAAAATAATTCTTAAATGCTGGTCGTAACTGCCCAATCAATTAGTGGTTACAGGATTGTCAAAACACTCGGTCTGGTAATGGCTATACAGGAATTCAAACTGGCACGCCCACGAAAAGCTGTTTACCAGGCTATTACAGAAATAGTTGAACAGGCAAAAAACAAAGGCGCAAACGCTATCATTGCTCTGAAAATCAATTCTCTTAACAATTCCGGCGACGTGTCAGCTGTCGTTGTGTACGGAACTGCTGTTATTGTCGAAAAAAATAATTAATTATAAGCTTACAAAAATAATATCGCTTTTACCTCGTTTCATTATTAAACACTAAAAAACGAACTTATGAAGCAAGTTTACAAGTTTCTTCTCGTCTTTAACCACAAAAGCAAACGCTTCGAACTTATTGATTTTAAGGAGATTAAACAAATAGACCTGTTCTGGAAAAAATTGCTAAATAACATTCGAGTCGAACCGGATCGAAAAGTCATACAGGACATTGTTAAAAAAATATACGAAATCAGCTAAAAACGCTTATCTCTGCTATTTTATATCGCTTTGGTTTTTAATCATCTACGTATTTTTTTCTTATTTTCGAAAATAGCGTCTATTCTGCCTCTAAATCGTATGACCTTTAGACAAAATCTGGAATAGTTTATTGGATAAAACTGATAAAGAACAAGCAAAGTACGTAAATTTAAAGGCAATTTACTAAATTGTAGCACTATGGCTGATTTACAAGGACTTTTCAATCTTTTCGAACAACACGCAAACCCGGATTTAGCTTATAAAATGGCTAAATACATGGGCTTTAACTTTGAATTTTTCGGTATTCAAAAACCTTTACGACAAAAACTGCAAAAACAATTCTGGCAAAACCATGGCTATCCTCAAATCAACGAATTAAATGACACTATTTTAGAACTCTGGAACCATCCAAAGCGCGAACCTCAATACACTGCCTTAGACCTTTTAGATAAATTCAAAACAAAACTCCCGCAGGATTTTATCACAACTGTCGAAAAACTTATCACCACAAAACCCTGGTGGGACACTGTTGACCTCTTAGCTGCCAAAATCGTCTTTAACCTTTTCGAAAAATACCCGGAACTCGAACAAAAATATTTCGATAAATGGCTAAATAGCAATAATTTATGGCTTCAACGCACAACGCTTATTTACCAACTTAAACGCAAAGACTCAGTCAATTACAAAAATTTAGAAAAAGCTATCGAACAGCTAAAAAACAGCCAGGAATTCTTCATTCAAAAGGCAATAGGCTGGGCATTACGAGAAATTTCAAAATTTAATCCTCAATACGTGACAAATTATGTCGAAAACCACGACCTACCTGCATTGAGCCGTAGAGAAGCTTTGCGTTACTTAAACCGCAAAAAAAATTAGCAAAATTTGCTTTTTACTATTTTTTTTAGCATTTTTAGATAAACTAAAAAACTTAAAATCATGGGAATTTTAGGCCGTTTGGGCAAAATCTTCCAGGCAGAAGCCAATGCTGCCATTGATAACATGGAAGACCCTGTTAAAATGGCAGAGCAGGGACTTAGAGACTTACGCGAAAACTTGAAAAAAAGCATCGAAGCTCTGGCTGAAGTCAAAGCAATGGCTATCCGTTCAAAAAACGAAGCTGCAAATTACAAAGCCCAGGCTGAATCTTACCAGCAAAAAGCTGTAGCTCTTCTTCAGCGCGCACAACAAGGACAGCTTAACCCTACAGAGGCAGAACGCCTGGCTGGCGAAGCTTTGAAAAAGAAAAACGAAATGCTGCAGCAATACCAGGTCGCATGGAACAATTATCAACAATACCAGGCACAGGTCGAAAAATTAGAAGCTACAGTGCGTAACTTAAAGCAAAACATCCAGAAATGGGAAAACGAAGTCCGCATGCTCAAAGCCCGCGCCAGCGTCGCTAAAGCCACAAAGAAAGTCAATCAAGAACTGGCAAATATCGACTATTCAAGCACAGTCAGCATGCTGGAACGAATGAAAGAAAAAGTAGCTAAAGACGAAGCTCTCGCTCAATCTTACGCAGAACTTTCTATGCCTGAAAAAGACGTTGACGAAGAAATTAACCAAGCTCTGGGCAGCACCTCAGATGCCAGCATTTCGCAAGAACTGGAAGCACTTAAAGCACAAATTTCTGGCAAATTACCTCCACAAAACGAAACCAAAGAACTACCGCAGTAAATATGAGTTTATTGCACGCTTTGCACGTTAGATTTTACGACCTGATTGTTAGCAACGAACTTTTTAACCGAATCGTTTGGGGTAACTCCAAAGCCAATTATACCAATTTCATCAAACAA
This sequence comes from Bacteroidales bacterium, assembly GCA_015489395.1. Classification (GTDB taxonomy): domain Bacteria; phylum Bacteroidota; class Bacteroidia; order Bacteroidales; family S143-33; genus S143-33. Next base: position 17,731 of record WFZV01000105.1, on the reverse strand, counting down.
GCTTTAGACAGCTTACCCGCAGGAAGCACGGTCGTAGATGTTCCCTGCGGGCCGCTAACTTTTAGCGCAAAAATTTATGCTGCTGATAATGCGCACAAAATCTACCTTTTAGACATTTCAAAACCTGCCTTAAAATTAGCGCAGAAGCGTCTGAAAAAACTGGGTGCGTCTGACAAAATAACTATCCAGCAAGCAGATGCTTTTTCGTTAAATTTTGCGGATAATAGCATCGATGCAGTTTTAAGCCTGGGATTTTTGCACATTTTTTCGGATAAAGAGCAAATAATCAAAGTCTTAGGCGAATTTCGCAGGATTCTCAAGCCAGATGGCAGACTTTATTTGCAAATTTTAGTCTCAGACAGGCGCGTTTCGCTCATCTTTCAAAAGTTTTTGCATATTGTTGGCCAAATCGGCAAGCCCCGACGCTCGTCATTTTATATTGATCTGGTTAAAACAGCTAATTTTCAAATCATTTCAGCCCAGACCATAGGCGCAATGCTGTATATTAAAGCCCAAAAACAATAATTGTCGATAAATATTTTATCTTTGTGCAAAATCTAAAACTTTGCGTGATGAAACTGCTAATGGTATATGCCAATAAAATCTGGTACAAGCCGACTATTAAGACAATCGAATGGGCTGAAGATAAAAGCGAACCCGAAGAATACAGCGACATTTTAATAGCTTTCATCCAGGCAGAAGAAAAAGATATGGAAGACATAAAAGCTGCTGAAACTAAGTTGGTTAAAAACGTTAAATGGGGTGCGCGCAAAAATAATACTCGCAGGATTTTATTGCATTCTTTTGCCCATCTCTCAGAAAGCAAGGCTACACCAGAATTTACAAAAGAGCTTTTAGACCGTGCAGAAATTAGGTTAAAAAATGCCAGCTACGAAGCTTATCAATCGCCTTTTGGTTATTTCCTGGATATTTCAATGGACTGGCCAGGCAGGTCTCTGGCGAGAGTTTTCAAAGATTTATAAAATCGTCGTAGGTGAAACGGCTTATTTTCATACTGCTGTTACTGTTTTATTTACAGGGTTTTTCGCAAATCAAGGTTTGCGCAGATTTTGAAGGTGGTAATGTTAAAATCTTACAAATCGACGGGACAAAAATTTTTTTCAAAGCTGCATACAAAACCAATCAAAAGTCAAATATCTGGTTTTACTTTAAACTATGGGATTTTCCTAAAGACAGTTCGCTCTCATTGTACCAGATTATCGACTTTGTTCCTTACACAAACCAAAAATTGATTTATAGCTACGACAATCGTAATTGGCACAGTACCAACGCAATACAACCGAATAACTCTCTTAATGTTTTCAAACTGCCCACAGATGACGCAGACACCATTTTTATTGCTTTGACTTATCCCTACACTTACTCAATGCTAATGGATTTTATCGACTCTTTAGCAAAAAATTATAACATCGATACGACGACATTGACTTACAGCGAACACCACCGCAGGATTCCATTGCTAATTATTTCAGACACAACAGCCGACACTGTTCCCAAAGACATGCTCTGGATAATTGCCCGTCAGCATGCTTTTGAAGTACCAGCAAATTACTTTACCGAAGGACTAATCGAATATTTTTTGTCTAACGACAGCTTAGCTAATTTTTTCAGAAAACAATACATTGCTTACATCGTTCCAATGATGGACGTTGACAATGTAGCAGAAGGAAAATCCGGCCGCAGCCAATTACCTGTGGATTTTAACCGCGATTGGCGGGACTCTGCGCACTGGGCGGCCATACAGGAAACGCAAAATTTAATAAGTTCAACAGCAGACATTAACAACTTTCGCATTTTCATTGATATTCATTCAGTTTTCCCTGACTTTTACGATTCAACCCTGACTTTTTTCAATATTTACCCGGAAAATAGCGAACAAAGTAAAAACTTAAGCCAGCTTTTTGGCATTTTCTCGCAGCTGAGCGACTTAACGCCAAATGAAATTCATGACCAAACGCAAAAACCATTCGCTGATTTATACATGAAAACAACTTATCCATATCTGGATTTCTCTGTCACCCTTGAAGTTCCCTGGAACACAGGACATCAACAACCTACTCGATACTGGCGAAAATTAGGTAAACTTTTCGCAAAAAGCCTTATAATTTATCTTACGTCAGACTTGAGCAAATAGCTAAAAACATGGACATCGCAGCTATTTTACTGTTTTTCATAGCTTTTGCAATAATAATTACGTTTGCACTATATCCGCATTTACTAAACCTGATTCGTTGCGGGGCGCCAAAACCATGGCAAATCTGCTTTAAAACCTGGACAATCCAACCTGCCAAACAATCAAGCGCAATTAACAAAAAAATTCAAGAAAAATTAGACACAGCAGACTTGCAAACCCTGCAAGACTACCGCACCCTGGCTTTTATTATTGCGCAAAACCAATCCGTTATCTTCGAAAAATACTGGAACACAACAGCCGACACACCGCTTAACTCGTTTTCTGCCGCTAAATCTATCACAAGTTTGCTCATAGGTATAGCTTTAGACAAAGGCTATATCAATAGCATTGACCAACCTGTGGGGCAATTCCTGCCTCAATTTGCCAATAGCCCACTGACCATCGAACATCTTTTAACAATGACCTCAGGCCTTAATTGGAACGAACAGTTTTTCAACCCGTTTTCGCATGTTATTCGTGCATTTTACTCAAATGATTTAAACAAACTCATAAAAAATTTGAAAATCATACAGGAACCTGGCAAAATCTGGTCATACCAATGCGCTAATACCCTTCTACTTGGACTGATTTTAGAAAAAGCTACTGGTCAAAAAATACACCAATTTGCTACAAAACACCTATGGCAACCCTTAGGAACAGAACATCAAGCCCTGTGGATAAAAGACAAAAACGATATCACAAAAACCTTTTGCTGTTTCTACGCCACTCCTATGGATTGGCTACGTATTGGACTTATGATTTTGAACAATGGATTTTTCAATGGACGACAAATCATTTCCACTGACTACCTGACACTGATGACTCGCAAAGCTGGCAAAATCAACAAATTAGGCAGTCCAGTGCCTTACGGACTACATATCTGGATTGGCAGGTACGGGCGAATGGAATTTCCTTACCTTCGCGGCATGTACGGACAGTATATTATCATTTTACCTGAGAAAAACGCTGTTATCGTACGACTTGGATACAAACGCGTAAAAGAAAGATATTACATGCCAGTGGATGTGCCAGTGTATGTCAAAATAGCTTTGAAATATTTGTCATGAACCTGAGGCAGCTTTAGAAATAATGTCCTGCAACTGCTTCCGTAATTTTTCTGCGTTTTGCTTATCCAGATAACGTACACCTATGACCAGTACGTCATCAAGCTGAATCATGCCATCCTTCCACTCTTCAAAAGTCTTACGGATGATTTTGTACTGCTCGTCCATTGGAAGTTTGTAAATTTCCTTCAAAAGCTCAATGAAACGACGACGTGTAAATTTTTCGTTTGTTTTTCCATTAAATTGATCAAAATATCCATCACTCGAAAGGTAGATATTTGTACCATTGGTTAGCGAAATGGTTTTATTTTCAAATTCCACCTTTTGAAATGCAGCAAATCCGCCGATAGAATAAATATCGCCTTTGTGCATATGATACTCACCATCGGGATAAAATACGAATAAAGGTTGATTCGCACTTGCAAAAGTCAGGGTGTTGTCGTCGATGTTAAATCTACATAAAACAATGTCCATCCCATCCTGAACTGTATCAAAATCAGCACTTTCTTGATTGAGTAACTTAACGACTTCATTATGCAACTCCGTAAGTACTTGAGCAGGGTCGAAAATACGTTTAGAATTGACTATTTCGTTAAGCAAAGTATTGCCAATCAATGACATAAATGCTCCTGGCACACTGTGACCGGTACAGTCAACCAGCGCCAAAAACTTGTATTTTCCATGATCGCTAAACCAATAAAAATCGCCAGAAACGACATCACGAGCCTGATAAAAAATAAAACTTCCGGCAGGGAAATTACTTCGAATTGCTATTTCTGAAGGTAAAATAGCTTTCTGGATTCTACTTGCATATTCAATACTTTCGCGGATTTGACGGTTTTTAACTTCGAGTTCCTTGTAAAGACTTTCTAATTGACGATAAGCCTCTTTTTTGTCTCGATAAAGCTTATAAACTAATGCAGATGCAACGACAATTACGAACAAAAGAACTAATAGCGAAACAATGATTATTTGACGTTGTCGCAATTCAGCGGCTTTCTTTTTAAGCTCAGCTTCCCGTCGCTGGATTTCTAATTCCTTAAGTTTTTTCTCTTTTTCCAGAAGAGCGATTCGCATTTTGTTTTTCTCATTAAGTTCTTTGGCATAATTCAATGAGTCTTCAACTGTTTTAGTTTTGTATTGTTGGATTTGTAGTAAAAGTTCTTTCTGTCGTGCAATTTGGGCCTGTTTGCGGGCTTCTAATTCTTTTTGTTTAATAATTTGTTCTTTGATTTTTCGATCAATTGCCACAGAAAGGTTGAAATATTGCATATAACGCTTTTGATTGCCTAATGCTTTGTAGCACAGAGCAATATTTGTATATGCTTTTTTGACAAGCGCAAGATTATCAAGGTCAAAAGCTATACTCAAAGCTTCTTCGAATTTAGTTATTGCATCTTTATAATTTTTTAATTGCATCAAAGTATTACCCTGGTTAAAAATCGCTTGACTCAATTTGCGTTTGTCTCCTAATTTTCGGGCATAAAAAACACTTTTCGAAAAATACTGATTAGCCTCTTGATATTGCGATTTTTCTGAATATAGTATGCCTAAAAAAGTATTTAACTGGTACAAAGCCTGGTAATTATGCGAATTTTTAAGATAGCTTAAGGCTTTTGAATAAGCATTAATAGCCTGGTCAATGGAATCGGTATTTTGATAAAGGTTGCCTAATTTTATATAATATTGTGCTTTAAGGGAAGGAGCATTTGTCGAAGAAATTTGTTTTTTCAGCAACTGTATTTGCGTAGAATAATTTTGTGCTTTAAGAAAAAAACTGAAGCTCAAGAATATAAGCAACAAAAAAAATGATTTTTTCATGTTCAATGGTAATTTTGCGCTTTGTACATACGCAAATTAATAAATAATACTGCAAAATTCAAATATTCGAAAAAAGGTTAAAATTTAACTTGCTATTCAAAACAATAGTACTAATTTTAGACTCAAAAATTTATTTTTTAACTTGCGCACTAAAAACTAAATCATAAAACTTTTTCAATATGGTTGCTGATTTATTCGAAAAAGCCCTTAACCGTAAAACTCCCCTCAGTCCTTATCAGGATTTTGCTCATGGTTATTTCAGCTTTCCAATTTTAGAAGGCGAGATTGGACCTGAGATGTATTTTCGCGGTAAAAAAGTAATTGTCTGGAGTATCAATAATTACTTAGGTCTGGCTAACCATCCAGAAGTCCGCAAAACAGACGCAGAAGCTGCTGCACAATGGGGACTCGCATATCCAATGGGTTCACGTGTTATGACAGGTACCACAAAGTATCATTACGAGTTAGAGCATCAATTGGCTGAATTTGTTGGTAAAAAAGCAGCTTACCTGCTCAACTACGGCTATATGGGCATGTTGTCTATTATTGACGCAATGTTAGACCGTCACGATGTTGTTGTAATTGACTATGAATCACACGCTTGTATTTATGACGGCACACGCTTGCACATGGGCAAACGCTTTACATACGAACACAACAACATGGAAAGCCTCGAAAAACAACTGCAAAGAGCTACAGAAGTGGCAAATCGCACAGGCGGAGGCATTTTAGTTGTTACTGAAGGCGTTTTTGGTATGTCTGGTGATTTAGGCAAATTGGACGAAATTGTCAAGCTTAAAGAAAAATACAATTTCCGTTTGCTGGTCGATGATGCTCACGGGTTCGGAACTATGGGACCTACTGGCGCAGGAACTCCAGAACATTTTGGTGTACAGGACGGTGTAGATTTATACTTTGCTACTTTTGCTAAATCTATGGCAGGTATTGGTGCATTCGTTGCCTCTAATGAACCCAAAATTATCCGTCATTTAGCTTACAACATGCGTTCGCAATTCTTTGCCAAATCTCTGCCTATGCCAATGGTTATTGGTGCTATGAAGCGTTTGGAATTACTCAAAACAAAACCTGAATTGCGCGAAAAACTCTGGACTATCGTAAATGCCCTGCAAGGTGGCTTGAAAAAATTAGGCTTTGACCTCGGCAATACTAATTCGCCTGTTACTCCGGTATTTATGCACGGTGATGCTTACGAAGCAGCACACATTATCCTGGACCTTCGCGAAAATTATAACATCTTTTGCTCAGGCGTAATTTATCCTGCTGTGCCTAAAGGTGTTCTGCTTTATCGTCTTATCCCTACAGCTGCACACGAATTAGAACATGTTGAAAAAACCCTTCAAGCGTTCAAAGAAGTACGTGAAAAATTAGAAAAAGGCTATTACAAAGTGTCTGATCCTATGGAACTTTTACGTAAATACAACATCCAGCCTGAGCAGACTTACTGGTAAAAATCTGCAATAAGTTTCATAAACAGCATAACGTTTAAAACCAGGCATTTTCGAAAAAATGAACGGGCTGGCTGCCAGGCAGCCAGCCCGTTCTGCTTTTTTGTTCTCTAAAAGCATATTTTACAACGTAAATCAGATAGTTACGATTATTCGTAGATTTACAAAAGATAAAAACCCAGTCGATTCAAACTAAATTTTTTGTCAAAAACTAATTTACGTCAATGATATTACTCAAAGTCAAAATCTGAATTTTCGTAAATAAAAGCTACAAAACATCGTCTAAATCAATACGATATTCGTCCAGAGACTTTAAAAGCTCCAGTTGCTCTGCAGTTAAACCTGTAACTTCGATAATTTCCTGGTCAGTATAACCTTTTTTTAGCATCGTAAAAGCAACTTTTTTTATGCCTGCTTCTATACCTTCTAATTTGCCTTGCATTTTAAGGCGCATTGCTGTAGAAATGAATTTTTCCCCTGCTTTTGGTGATATTTCTCTCATTTTTTCTACGATTTTAGTTGTTTCTAAATTTGTTGAATAAAATAAATAAGCTACGATAGACTCAAAAAACTGCTCTCCTTGCTCATTTTGTAAAATTTCTTGAATCCCTGCAAAAATCTCTTTTAACTTCTGTAAAATTTTTTGCTCATTGTATATGTTTTTCAACAATAACAATCCTATCTGCAATTCTATGCTTTTGAATAAATCCTTAATTTGTTGGTCTGAAAATGCAGAAAGATCAATAAAATGATAGTCAAACCTTGGAACAAATTTTTGTAAAGTCTCATCAATACTTTCGAAATATTTTTCAAATGGACGTTTATTCCATAGTTTCTGACCATGATAAAATAATATTGGTATAATCGGAGTTAATTGTTCGCCTTGATCCAACTGCTTCTGCCAAATACCTAACATGTATTCTAAAATTTGAAAATGCGGATAAGTTTCTGGATAACTTTTATGTTCGAATAACAACGAAATTTTAATTTGTGTGCTTTCTCCGTAAACGCAATTATACACAATATCTGAAAAATTGGTCCGTAAGCGTCTGTTAATATATTCTGTCGTATCAATTTCTAAGGTATCGAAATTCAATTTTCGAGTAATTTCATCAGGTAAAGTCTTAGAAATAAACTCCTTGACTTCTTCCCTCTTTGAAAATAATTCTTTAAAAAATCTATCGTGTGAATTTATTAAATTTTTGTCCATCATAGCTTATTTACCATACAAATATACTATGTTTTTTCGACAAAGTCTAATAATAAAATACTGTTTTTATCTGATTTTGACCAGATAACAATCCGTAAATGATTTTTAGTTATGGTTAAATCTTTAGCCTTAACAATATCGAAAATCTTATCCCTGCTCTAAAGCTGAATTCAAATACATGCGTAGCTTCTGCAGTGCTTCGAACTCTACAGGAAGCTTTACACAAATTTTTATCCGTTGTTCACGTGTGGCTAAATCTTCTTCTTCAATCAATGCAATGGTTTGCGGCTCAATATACGGATTTTTGTTAATCAAATCCTGCACTTTGACTAAATCCACATCTGTTTTATCCAGATAAAACCAGACTTTTTCTTTAACCGCTGAAATCCGGCCATCCAACAAGTCCATGACTCGACGCTTAACCGTCTGGCCTTCAAGCGATTCAACGACAATTTTATCAGCTTTAAACGATAAAATCCTGAAAAATTCACCATTAATTTCAATCACATCGCCAACATCCACACGATTATCGAAAATTATAACATACCTCGCAACATAAGGCTTTAACCACGCGACATACAGCCAAACAGCTAAAAAAATCGACACAAGAAAAACAACCGTAAATTTCAACAAATCATAGTCAAAAGCCATTAATCCTACGTAAATCAAAAATCCAAGTGCAACTACCATGGCACCATAAAGCAAATACAACAAAACTTGCTTATCCTTAGACGGGACTTTATTTAAGCTTTGAACAAAATACTTTATCCCCAAAAACGCTAAAAAAACAAAAACAAACAGCACCGTGTATTTTACCAGTAAGATTACTAAAATTTTACTCATATTTTGCCTAATTTTATGCGAAAAATTATCACTGACTAAAATATGAAAAACCTGCTGACAATAATAATCCTGAGCTTTAGTTTAACAATTTTTGCACAGGACAAACTGCAACTGGCAATCAGCTACTACAACCAAAACCAATACGAAAAAGCTGCAACCATCTTCAAAAAGCTATACCAGAAACGAAAAACTAAATTCTACTTTGATTACTACCTCAGTTGCCTAATTAAAACAGGACAATTCAACAAAGCCCTCAGAGAAGTTGACCGGCAAATCAAAAAACAACCTTACGAACTGTCCTTTTTGGTCGATAAAGCCGAAATTCTCAAACTTACAGGAGACGAACAACAAGCCAATAAAATAATCAAAACAATTCTCAAACGCTTACCAGCAGAACCAAATACAATCAAACAAATCGCAAACTATTTTCTCAAATACAAAGATTACTCCGCTACTGAAAAAGTACTGGACAAGGGAACTAAACTAACAGGGCGAGAATTTTTCCAGACCAAATTCACTCTTTACGCAATACAAAGAAACTACGACAAACTATTTGACGTGCTACTATCATGGCTTGGTTCAAAACCACAGCAATTCAACAACATTCAAAAAATATTTTACTCATATCTCAAGCACGACATTAACGACGAACTGTCTGACCTGCTATTCAAAAAACTTATGCTCCGAATACAAAAGACGCATTTACCTGTTTACTACCGACTGCTAATCTGGTACCTGATACAAAAACAACAATTCGATTTAGCTCTTATTCAAGCAATTGCATATAACCGCCGGATACATGGTTTTGGCTCTGAAATTTACAACGTTGGGATAAAAGCTCTGGAAAGCGACAGCCTCAATACAGCAACCAAAGCATTTAACTATTTAATCAAACAAGGCGTAAGAAATCCTTATTACTTCAAAGCACAAGCAGGACTTACCAGAGTTATGTTTAAACAAATCACACAAAATAAATACTCAATCGATCACAAAAAACTCTTAGACCTCGAAAAACAATACAAACAAATCATCAACCAGAGCTACCTGCCAGAAAAAGACAAAATAAACTTAATTGAGCAATTAGCAGATTTACAGGCATTTTACCTCAACAAACCAGACTCAGCTTACAACCTGCTACAAAAATACTTAGACAACACTTATCTTGACAATAAAGCAAAAGGCCAGCTACTTATCGAACAGGGAAAAATCTTGCTTAAACAGCATAAATTTTACTCCGCAATACTAAAATTCGCTAAAGCTGCGGACTTAAACTCAAATAATGAACTGAGCGACAAAGCTACTTTCATGCAAGCCATGACCTACTTTTTCCTGGGCAACTTCAAATGGGCAAAAACACAATTAGATATCCTCAAAGGCCAAACCGACAAACTTTATTCAAACGACGCAATCCTGTATTCAGAAATAATCCAACAAGCACTGGACGACTCTACCAAACTACCTATATTGCGCGACTTTGCTAAAGCTCAATATTACGAATTCATTTTACAACCTGACTCTGCCATCGCTCTTCTGGACTCAATCATAAAAAACGCTTACTTTTTAGCCGACTTTGCTCTTATTGAAAAATACAAAATCCATTACAACTCAGGACAATACAATCTGGCAGCCAAAGACTTACAGCAACTCATAAACAACTTTACCAGCAGTCTAATCATCGACAAAGCCACTTACCTACTGGGATTGCTCTACGAAGACAAACTCCATAACCCTGAAAAAGCCAAAGAATATTACAAAAAAATCCTATTCAATTACCGCGGCAGCATTTACACAAGTCCAGCAAGACTACACTACCGCCGCCTGGCAGGACAATTTCAATAAACTAAATTATTGCTCACATTTTACCGGAAATAAATTAGCTGACAAATATCGCTTCCGCATTTTTTGCCCAAACTCAAAATGACCTGGTCCTGCTGGCTCTGCTACGATATACGTTCCACCATTGTAATTAAAATACGTCACTTCTCCATTTTCCCGTACATTTAAATCGTCATTTCGAATCAAAACATACATGTGATTCGGCTCTTTAGCTAAAACAATATCTCCAGGTGAAACTAAATAACACATTATCCCTGCGAAAAAAATCGACTTTGAATCGCAATCGCCATAACCATCTCGCAAAATCTTCGGAGCTGGAGCAACACCACCTGTATATTTGCCGTCTCGTGTGTAATCACCCGGAACAGCATAAGGAATGTCCTGAACAAAAGTTAGGGCAAACTTTATACGATTTAGACGCGTATCTTCATAATGCTGTTTTAAGTACTCCACAATCCACCGAGCAATGGGCTTTGTGTAAGGTGAGTAATAATTTATCATTGCGTTATAGTCTGGTCTTAAGTATTTTCCATCCTCGGTAAAAAGTCCTTGTTTGAGCATTTTCCTGCGATATTCTAAAACCGCTGGCGTAACCTGGTACCGTCCTAACATCGATCCAGGTATGCCGAATTTTTGAATATCCCTGTCTGCCTGTTGCCTATCCATGGTAAACTCAAAAGTGCATAAGTTGCCTTGAAAATCTTTAAAAGTATAAGTCACAATGTATTTGCCAGCTCGCTTTTTGGTTTTGTATTTTACCCAAAAATTTTTCTGGTAATTAGTTTGTGCAAAGTCTAAAGATAAGAAAATAAGCACATTAAAGCTTAAAAGTAATATTTTTTTCATCGTGAACTTTTTAAAAATTGTGATATTAAATTTAACGCAATTTTTCGGTTAATAAGTGTAAATCTTATCTTTACGTTGAAATTCTAAACTTTTTCTATGAAAATTCTAATAATTTGTACAGGCAACACCTGTCGTAGTCAGATGGCTGAAGGCTATTTAAAGTATCGATTTCCCAATTGGCAAATTTACTCAGCTGGCACAGAACCAGGCATAGAAGTTAATCCATTGGCGGTTAAAGCCATGAGAGAAATAGGCATTGATATTAGCAACCAATACCCCAAGCACGTTGATCAATTCATTGACATGGAATTTGATTTTGTTCTAACTGTTTGCGATCATGCACGGGAAGTTTGTCCCACATTTACAGGACCTGTCAAACACCGGTTACACCGTGGATTTGAAGACCCTGCGCTTAGCACTGGCACAGAGCAAGAAAAACTTAAAACTTATCGAAAAGTTAGAGACCAGATAATCGCATGGTTAGACGAAATTTTTAAAAATGAATAGAATTGGACTGGTGTCTAAATTCTTGCTAAAATTTGTTTCTGTAAAACAGATTTTTTTACTTTTTAAAATCGCTAAACATTGTTATTTTTATTTTGGCTAAAATTTGGCTAAATATTCGACAAATAAACTAAAAATCAAACGATTATGGCAAACAAAAAAAGAGTTTATCTTTTCGGCGGCGGTTCTGCCGAAGGAAGCGCAAAAATGAAAGATTTATTAGGTGGTAAAGGCGCTAACCTTGCCGAAATGGCCCGTATTGGAGTTCCTGTTCCACCAGGTTTTACAATAACCACTGAAACCTGCATCGATTACTATAAACTTGGTGCTGATAAAATCCGCCAGGAATTAGAGCAAGATGTTGTTAATGCTATCCATTTTATCGAAAAACATACAGGCAAAACTTTCGGCGATATCAACAATCCGCTTTTGGTTTCTGTTCGCTCAGGTGCTAAGGTTTCTATGCCTGGTATGATGGACACTGTTTTAAACCTTGGTATAAATGACGATGCTGTACAGGGCCTGGCTAAACAAACCAATAATGAACGTTTTGCATGGGATTCTTACCGTCGTTTTATTCAGATGTACGGCGATGTAGTTATGGGCGTTAAGCCACGTAAAGGCGAAATCGACCCATTCGAGAAAGCCATCGAAGAAATGAAAAAAGCTAAAGGCGTTGAACAAGATACTGACCTGACGGCAGATGACCTTAAAGAATTAGTCGAAAAATTCAAACAAATCGTCAAAGAATACACCGGACGCGAATTCCCACAAGACCCATGGGAACAGCTCTGGGGCGCTATTATGGCTGTCTTTGACAGCTGGAACAACGAACGCGCTATTGCTTACCGCCGTATCCACGAAATACCCGACGACTGGGGTACTGCTGTTAACGTCGTTGCTATGGTATTCGGAAATATGGGTGACCACTCTGCTACAGGTGTTGCATTTACACGTGACGCTGTCACAGGCGAAAAACGTTTCAACGGCGAATACCTGGTTAACGCTCAAGGCGAAGACGTTGTCGCTGGTATTCGTACTCCTTTGAAAATCACAAAAGCCGATTCTATAGCATGGGCTAAAGCCAACGGCATTAGCGAAGAAGAACGTCGCACAAAATATCCTTCTCTGGAAGAATACATGCCAGACGTTTACAAAGAACTTTACGAAGTACAGGAAAAATTAGAGAAGCATTACCGCGACATGCAAGATATCGAATTTACTATCGAAGAAGGAAAACTGTGGCTCTTGCAGACACGTAACGGCAAACGTACTGGCCTTGCAATGGTACGTATTGCTCTGGATATGGTTGACGAAGGACTGATCGACGAAAAAGAAGCTATTTTACGCATCGAACCTAATAAATTGAACGAACTTCTCCACCCTATTTTTGATCCTAAAGCTCTGAAAGAAGCTAAAGTCCTGACCAAAGGCTTACCAGCATCTCCAGGCGCAGCAACTGGTAAAGTTGTTTTCTTTGCCGACGAAGCTGTGGAATTAGGCAAAAAAGGCGAAAAAGTTATCCTGGTACGTATCGAAACCTCGCCTGAAGACATCGAAGGTATGAACGCTGCCCAGGGTATCCTCACCAGCCGTGGCGGTATGACCTCACACGCTGCTGTCGTCGCTCGCGGTATGGGTAAATGCGCTGTCGTTGGTGCTGGAGAAATTGAAGTCGATTACGAAAAACGTCAGTTCACTGTACGCGATATTGTCGTTAAAGAAGGCGATTGGATTTCTCTGAACGGTACTACCGGCGAAGTTTACTTAGGCAAACTACCGACTATTGACCCTGAAATTGGCGGTTACTTCGGCCGTCTGATGGAATTGGCTGATAAATATCGCAAATTAGGAGTACGTACAAATGCCGAAACTCCTCGCGATGCTCAAAATGCTCGTAAATTCGGTGCTGAAGGCATTGGCCTGGCACGTACAGAACACATGTTCTTCGAAGGCGAACGTATCAAGCACATGCGCGAAATGATTTTGGCTGAAACCGAAGAAGACCGCCGTAAAGCTTTAGATAAACTATTGCCTTACCAGCGGGCAGACTTCGAAGCTCTCTTTGAAATCATGCAAGGTCTGCCAGTAACCGTTCGTTTGCTCGACCCGCCATTGCACGAATTCTTACCTCAAGACGAAGAATCGCAAAAAGAAGTAGCAGAAGAATTAGGCGTACCCGTTGAAAAAATCAAAGAAAAAGTCGAGGCTCTACACGAATTTAACCCAATGCTTGGCCACCGTGGATGCCGCTTAGGAAATACTTACCCGGAAATTACCGAGATGCAAGTACGCGCTATCTTAGAAGCTGCTTTGAACTTAAAGAAAAAAGGCATTGACGTACATCCTGAAATCATGGTGCCATTAGTTGGTGTCGATAAAGAGCTTCAGATGCAACGTGAAATTATCGAAAAAACAGCTCAAAAGATTTTCGAACAATACGGCGATAGCATTGACTACAAAATCGGTACAATGATCGAAGTACCTCGTGCTGCTTTAACAGCTGACCAAATTGCTAAAGTTGCCGATTTCTTCTCATTCGGTACTAACGACCTGACACAGATGACATTTGGCTATAGCCGCGACGATGTAGGTAAATTCTTACCAATTTACCTCGAAAAAGGCATATTAGAACATGACCCATACCAGGTACTCGACCGTGACGGGGTTGGACAATTAATAAAAATAGCTAAAGAAAAAGGTCGCAGCGTTAATCCAAAACTTAAGTTAGGTATCTGCGGCGAACATGGCGGAGAGCCAAGCTCGATCGAATTCTGCCATATCGTCGGACTGGATTACGTAAGCTGCTCACCATTCCGCGTACCAATCGCCCGTCTGGCAGCAGCACAAGCAGCTTTGCGTTACCCATACGGAGGTGAGAAATAGCCTCATGACCTTTCGTAAATAATTAGCCCGCAGGCAAAGACTTTTTGCCTGCGGGCTTTTGTTTTTGTACGATTAACGGTAAAGTAATTTTTCCACTTTCTCCTGCCAAAAAGTTCGTTTCTTATTTAGCATCTGCCGTCTGCATTTGCCAATTTGCAAATATTTTTCGTTAATATCAATCCCCACGAACTTTCTATTGTACAAATTTGCTGCAATTCCAGTAGTACAACTCCCAGCAAAAGGATCTAAAACTAAATCGCCTTGCTTGGTAGAAGCTAAAATTATTCTTGACAATAGCGGCAAAGGCTTTTGGGTGGGATGCTTGCCGCAATCTTTTTCCCACTTTGAAATTGCAGGCAATAACCATACGTCTCGCATCTGTTTACCCTGATTCATTTTAACCATAAGCTCATAATCAAAATAATGTCGAGAAGATTTTGTTTTTTTAGCCCAAATAATAAATTCAGTAGAATGGGTAAAAGAACGGTGAGAAAAATTAGGCGGTGGGTTGGTCTTCTGCCAGGTTATTACATTTATGATTTTAAAACCTAACTGCTGCAATATCAAACCTATACTAAAAATATTGTGCATTGTGCCACTTATCCATATCGTTGCGTTATTTTTCATTTTGTCTTTGACTAAAGAAAGCCATTTACGATTAAATTGATTTACATAATCAAAGCTTTTAGCCCTGTCCCATTCGCCTTTATTAACACTGGTAACTTTACCATTATTAAAAGTTAAACCGTCATTTGAAAGAAAATAAGGCGGATCAGCAAAAATCATATCAAATTCGTAATCTAAGGCAGGCAAAACCTGAAAAACATCACCGAGATATAATGTATAATCGTTTAAAGTAGATTTATAGTAAGGTTCGAAAATTCTGTTAATCATTAAAAATCAGTATCTTATTTAAAATTTTTTCTTTTAATAGCTCTAAATTAAGTAAATAGTCAGTTTTATCAAAATATTCTCTTAAAGGATTTAAGGTGTTACGCCACCCAGCACCATCAGTTATCCAGATAAACTCTATTCCTTGCTGAGTCCAGAAGCGGTGCATTTCAATGTATTCACCAGCTGTTGATTTTAATTTTGAGCCACCGCCACCATAAAAATTGACTTCTATAAAAAATAATTTACCTCCTTTGTTGATAGCGAAATCTATCCTTCGAGAGGATTTATCGACCTTGATGTTAATATTCCACGCTTGTTTTATCTTTTTTGCTGTAGCTTGTGCCATATAATCTAATTGCAGCTCATTACAAACTTCCTGAATAAACTTTTCTGTTATTTTCTCCATTAGTTTACCACCACGATTTTTTCTTGCGTTTGAGTCAAGCCCAACTTCCACGCCTGTTACATAATCAACTAAATTTTTAATTCTCTTATCATTAAAAAGTTGACCTAATCCACTGTCCATAAAAAAATCAGTGAGCTGTTCAATTTCTTCTAAAGAATAAACAGGCTTGTTAAAATCAAAACTTTTATATTCAAAATTTTGAATATCAACTAAAACATCCAACGAATAATCACGTAAAGCTAACAATGAAGGTAGTATCTTTATTACTTCGGGATATCGAAAACATAAATCTATGCACTTATTACGTATATCAGTTTTTCCAATTAAAGTGTTTAGAATGTTTAATTCGGTTTCAATCTTTTCAATGTTGGCTAAAACTTTCTGCCAATCCACAAAATAGTCCCAGGTAGTAATCTTATCTTTAAAGGTAGAGACAATAAAATTAAAGATTTCGTCATCTGTTTTATTAAGTATTTTGCTTAACTTGCTCATAACTGTAATGATGGTTTGTTATTAAAAGTTCGTATATCGCACCACGGCCACTGGCTTTAGAATTTATAAATCTCTTTGCTAAAACACGTTTTATATTATAATCTTTGTATAAATGCTCAAAAAATTCGTCGTCAGCATTAATATTTTTCGGGTCTGAATTACTTAAAATCCAATAATAGCCTTGTTCATCTACCCTTCTGCAAAATTTTGCCAGGCGTAATTGCTCTTTGTCGTCAAACTCATTTTTTGAGTATGAAGTAAAATTAGAAGTTTTGCTTAAAGGTCGGTAAGGAGGATCGCAATAAAAAAGAGTTTTCCCACTGGCATACTTTAATGTTTGTTCAAAATCACCATTTAAAATGACAACTTTTTGTAATAAACGATTTACAGCCCGCAAGTTTTCCCGATCACAAATCAGTGGTTTTTTATAACTCCCTATTGGTACGTTGAATTCATTTTTACGATTTACCCGGTAAAGTCCATTATAACCAGTTTTATTGAGAAAAATAAACAAAGCAGCCTGAGTTACCTTATCAGAATTTCGTGCATTAAACAGTTTCCGTTTTCTGTAATAATACTTCTTTTTTTCTTCGATTTGTTCCTCAAAAGAATGATATTCTTGTTCCCACTGGCTCAAAATCGTAATCAAATCTTCCACTCTGTCACGGATAACTTTGTATGTGTTGATTAAGTCTGAATTTATATCGTTGATAACAGCTTTTTTAACATTTGAATATTTCTGCAGTATCCAAAACAAAACAGCTCCTCCACCTACAAATGGCTCAATATAAGTGAATTCTGTCGTTTTTAACTCACCTGGAATAGCTGCATCGATTTGCGTAAGTAATTGACTTTTACCGCCAGCCCATTTTACGAAAGGCTTTGCTAACATCATAAAAAATAATTTTTTCTTAAGCAAAGAAAACAAATTTTGGGCTAAAATGCTATTGACAACAGAAAAAGAAATATACTTTTCATCCAGTGAGAAATAAAAGATTTTTATGATAAGTAAATAGACTTTTACCTATAGAAAGATTTTAATGTTATTTTATCTCAAAATCAGCAGTGAGTGTAACTGTAGCGGTTTTGTATTTTGAAGAAGTGTTGAAAGTCCCGCCCCAGGTAAAGTCTTCATCGCTGCATTGACCGGTAATTTGGAATACTCCGAGGTTTGCTTGTTTAAGTTTTCCTAATTTGGCTCCTGTATTTTTTGCTATATTTTCAGCTCTAAGCCGTGCGTTTTTTGTAGCCTGTGCAATCATTTCGAGC
>WFZV01000104.1 GCA_015489395.1 Bacteroidales bacterium | reverse complement strand
CTGAAATCAAGAAAATTCCCCGTTGCAAATTCGGGGGATTTTCTTATGTCAAATAGCCAGGTTTGGGCTGTTTAAAACTCTGCGCTAATCCGCGCAATTTGCGAGACAACGCCACTCCACAAACTCTGCGTCAATCCGCGCAATCTGCGAGAAAACGACACAGGCATTACTTTACTTCGCAAGCACCATGCAAAAGACTGTTGAAACTAACTGATTTAGTGCTTGTTTTCTCCGAAAAACCGTCCTGGTCATAAATCACACGTCCCTGGCCATTCTCTATCCAGATGTTGCTTTGATTGCCGAAATTGTCGATCATAAAGTTAGCATAGTAAAAATCTTTTATTCCGTCGTTTTTGAGCGTACCTGAATATACAAAATCGACGATAGCTGAATCCTGGTCAGTGTTGTAGTAAATTTTCATTTGCGTAACAATAGTGAATCTTGAGCCGCTACCCATTATGTATGCACCAATGCCTTCGCCATGCTCAGGGCCGTTATCGTACGAAATTTTTATACTTAAGTCGTTCTGATTGAAATCGTAAAACGTAATATCCAAATCTGCAAATTGTTTACCTTCCTGGTCATAAGGTATATTTGAGCCTTTAAGGACAAACGGGCTAACGTGGAAAGTTCCTTCAATGGCCGGCGGATTTGTTCCGCGGTTAATTGGCATACCCAGATTTACCAGTGTATCCATAATCGACTGGGGCAAAATGTGCTGAATTTCGGGTGTGACCTTTTTCTGGCAACTTGTGATTGTAAAAATTATCGCAACTGATAATAAAAAATACTTAAAATGCTTCATTTTTCTGAATTTTTATGTTTTTTGTATGCCCAAATTACGCTTTTCATAGCCTAAAGTAAATCATAATTACATCTATCAACCGGATAATTGCGTACTTGCTTGATTATCTGCAATTATCATTTGTCAATTTTTGACGAATAATTTAATTCTTTTGACGAACTGTATTTTTTGATTTAAACTTACCATGCCCTTTTACAAATAAGTCAAATTTTTATATTTTTAAGGCTAAAATTAATCACAGACACTGTCAGATGTACCCGGATTTAATGAAAATACTGGTCTCCCGGCTTATTAAAATTTCCGGAAACAAGATAGAAGAAAAGATCAAAAAATTTCTTGAAGGCAGCCTTGAAGATTGGCTTAAAACGATTCATTATCAGATCAGAAGCCAGTTTCTAACTGAATTCGGCAAAGATTTAGACGATTTGCGGCAGGCTCGTGCAAAAGAATTGGGAGTTAGTCCCGACGAATTGGAATATTTCTTTGACCATAATGAATTTACGTCTAAATTGCTGGAATTTCGCTTCTTTTCAAATGATTTCGACAAACTAAAACCTGAACTTGAAGACGTTTTAAAAAAATATGAAAATCAGCTCGTCTATACGCCAAAGTTACTGCAAAATTACCTGGATAAGTTTTACCAGCAATTTACGCACGACTTAAAATATAACTTTGGCAAAATCTGGTCCAGCGAAGGCAGTAAGATAATCGCTTCTTTGAAGGACCTTTACAATGATTTTTATACATACGCAAAAGAAATAATCAAAAAACTTGATGAAAAAAACGTAGAAATCTCTGTTATTAGTGCTAAATTAGGCGGAATACCGAAGGTTTTAGACAAATTTAGCCAGCTTGAAAACATAGACTTTTACACAATCGAAAAACAATTAAATGAAATCCGTAAATACACAAATTTACTGCAAAAGCAGATTGAAGATAGCAAGATTACAAGGAAATTAAATGAATTTCAAAACCGTTTAAAACAGCAAGCTGAAAAATTAGAGTACAACATTGAAATTTACAAAAAGCTTCAGGAAGGTTATGATGACCTGCAAGGTCTTTTTGAGCAGGAAATATCCAAAACCCAGCAGCTTGGGGAACAAATAATTGACTACATTAAAAGTTTGCAAACCAAGCAAACGGGCGAGCAAGTTCTGGAGCGATTAAATCGTATAGAGCAGAAAATTGACGAATTCAGCTCAAACGTACAATTTGGTGCTGTTTCGCATGTTTATATTAGCGGCAATTATAATAATGTGTTGATCAACGTACAGGCTCAATCAATAAACATAAACAGCAAAAACTTTTCTATTCGAAGCCTGTTTTACTTTGCAAAGCCTTTGCCGAATGTAACATTGAACGACCTGCTATTGCCCGAAAGACTAAAACCAAAATCTTTGATACACTATTATTTACGCGACAAAGATATCGAAGCTTTTGAAACTTTTATGCAAAACGGCAGGATTTTACTTTTTGGACCACCAAATAGCGGTAAGACAAGGGCTGTTTTTAATTTGTTACAAGCTTACAAACTTCATTTACAAAGCCAGAAAACAAAAACTTTTCCAGTTGTTTATAAACTCAATGATTTCTTTGAGAGAAATGAGGTAATCGAATACATTGACGCTGTACTGGAACTTTTCAATAGCACAACAACAGAAAAAGTCCTTTTCATAGACGATTTTCACACTTTCCTTGATTACGACAATCCTGAATCACAGAAAAACAAATATGTAGCCAGTTTCATATACAAGATTAGCCAGCTAAATTCAGTAAAAATAATCATAACCTGCCGTACTGGTTTTAAGGAATTTGGCACCTACGAGCAGATGAAAGAAATCTTTGATAATTATAATTTGAGCGAAATAAAAGAATTAGACTTTGGCAGGCTAACTGAGGAGCAAATAGATGAATTTACTAAAATCTTTAATATCCAAGAAGCTGACTTTTTCAAAATCGACCGTATCATTGGCTCTGCTTTTCTCAATATCAAAGCTATTAAGCTTAGATACGATAGACTATCAAAAGACAATGTTCTCAATACTGTGATTGAAGCTGTACGGGATTTATTTATAATCTTTTACGAATTAGAACAGCGGCAAGTCCAGAAATCTAATGACGCCAAACATACAGAAGTAGCGCTCACCATTACTGATAAACTTGATTTTCAGAAACATGTATTGCATTATATCTCAAATTCACTCAAACCAGACTTCCCATACAAAGACTATAAAAACAAGGAGTTTCTTAACAAACTGAAGCAGCTCGAGGAAGACAAAACTGGTTATAACCTACTTTATTTCTACGATGCACAGGAAAAGAAGTCCGAGGACGGAGCGCCAGAATACGAGTTAATCTCAATAAAAAGCTTATATGAAGATATTTTAAATGGAGACATAAGCTTATTTGTCAATACTGAACCAGTTTATGCCTGGTATGTTTTTTGGAATCGAGAGCTGCCAGGTACCTTATACGAGGCTATTAAATATAAAATTAAAGCTATCCATTATGCTGTATCGCATCTCAACAAATACTTTAAAAAACACCGCAAAGACCATTATATTCTTTTGCATTCATTATCGAGTTTTCTGAGAAATCTTAAACAACAGTTCGATTTGCTGTCTGATTCACAGCAAGTTGAGTTGTTTTACGAGTTGTATGATATACTCAACGATACGCTCAAAGTTTTAGATGATCCATATATAAAGTCAAATTTAGCCAATTTATTACCTGAATCTTTACTTGACAGCGAGGATGAGAGATTTGAAAATTTAATAAAAGGCAATTTAGTTTCTTACAATATTCTAATCAATAAGAGTCCAGATTATGATACAGCAAAGAAATGGTTTGAGAGAATTGAGAAAGAAGGTTTGAAAGCCACAGAAGTTACATATAATTCCTTAATCAATAAGAGTCCAGATTATGATACTGCAAAGAAATGGTTTGAGAGAATTGAGAAAGAAGGATTGAAAGCCAATGAGATAGTTTATAATTCCTTAATCAATAAGAGTCCAGATTATGATACAGCAAAGAAATGGTTTGAGAGAATTGAGAAAGAAGGATTGAAAGATAAAAATCAATTACTTATAGCATATAATTCCTTAATCAATAAGAGTCCAGATTATGATACAGCATTGAGATGGTTTGAGAGAATTGAGAAAGAAGGATTGAAAGCCACAGAAGTTACATATAAT
>WFZV01000103.1 GCA_015489395.1 Bacteroidales bacterium | reverse complement strand
TTTAGAAAAAATCGTAAACCGTTACTCTTACGACCAACTGAAACAAATGCTCTATTTGAAAGAATCAAAACTTCCGGGACTTGTTGACGTTAAATACCAGGTTTTTAGACCTTTTCTTTCAAAAAAATACATCATTGACCTTAGATTGGAAAATCACGCAGTCATTGTACCTTATCACAATTTCAAATTTATAATCAAATTTTTCGATGAGGACGATAAACTCCTTGGACAGATAAAAAAACAGGTTGATGTAATCGCTTATCCACAGCAAAAAACCGAATACAACATATTTCTTTCAGAGTATCCGCTTAAAACTTCGAAAATTATTGTAAACGTGCTTCACTACGACCCAATGCCGCTGGACTCGTTAAAAGACGAAAATTAATTTTTTTAATTGACTTATTTTGAATAATTTTTAGCAAAAAACAGAGATGTTACCATCTTATTACGAGTTTTACAGTCCAGTCAAAATCAACAGCGGCCAAAATGCACTTGAAACAATAGCTTACGAACTTCATCAACTATCTGCAAATAAGCCTTTAATCATAACCGACCAGGGCATTCGCAATGCTGGTCTGCTGGAGTTGCTGATTAAAATTTTGCAACAAAGCGGTTTGAACATTCAACCAGACCAGATTTTCGACAGGGTACCGTCTGACTCGTCGATAGACATCGTTAACCAGATCGCAGAAAAGTTCAACACAGGTGGTTTTGACTCGTTAATAGCTCTTGGTGGCGGCTCGGTAATCGACACTGCCAAAGGTGTAAATATTCTTGTTTCTGGCAATTACAGAGATTTGCGACAAATAATGGGCGTTGACCGGTTGAGTCTGCGCCTCAGACCTTTAGTTGTTATTCCAACGACTGCAGGCACTGGCTCAGAAGCCACTTTGGTTGCTGTGATTTCAGACCAGAATTCGCAATATAAATTGCCTTTTGTCTCATACCAGCTTGTGCCGACTTTAGCAGTTTTAGACCCTCGCATGACTATGAGTTTACCGCCACGACTGACAGCTGCTACAGGTATGGACGCTTTGACGCATGCCATTGAAGCTTATACCTGTCTGCAGAAAAACCCGGTTAGCGATGCTTTTGCCTGGAAAGCAATTGAGTTGATTAGTAATTTTTTGGTTAAAGCTGTTGAAAATGGCAAAGATTTAGACGCCCGCATGGCTATGGCCAATGCTTCGCTCATGGCAGGTATTGCGTTTTCGAATTCGATGGTCGGCGCGGTTCATGCTATTGGTCATGCTCTTGGAGCTGTTTCGCACGTTCACCACGGTACTGCAATGGCTATACTTTTGCCTGAAGTTATGCGTTTTAATATGCCTAAAGTCAAAAATCTTTACGCTGAGCTTTTATTACCTCTTACAGATGCCGAAACTTTTGCGTCCGTCCCTGAAGACCAGCGAGCTGAAAAAACAATTGAAATTATCGAAAATCTTAACCAACAGCTGCACAAACTTACCAATATGCCAATTACACTATCACAGGCAGGTGTTGACCAAAACGAGCTGGATAAAATCGCTGAAAAAGCAATTAACGACGGCGCAATGAGTACAAACCCGCTTAATTTTGACAAACAAACTGTTTTAACTCTACTAAAACAAGCTTTTTAAACAAAATCTTAAAAACATTCAACCATGCAAACTGAAAATTTCGAACAAATTAAAGCCAATATCACACAAACACTCGAAAAACAACGAAAATATTTTCAAACCAACGCCACTCTGGACGTAAATTTTCGTAAAACAAAGCTCAAAACTCTGTATAAAACCATTGCTAAGTACGAAAAAGACATAATGAAAGCCCTTTACCAGGACTTACACAAATCTTATTTTGAAGCGTACAGCACAGAAATTGGCCTGGTTTACAAAGAAATCACTCTGGCATTGAAAAAACTTAGCAAATGGACAAAGCCCAAACGTGTCTCCACGCCACTTGCTGCTTTTCCCGGAAAAAGTTACATTTACTATCAACCTTATGGCCAGGTACTTATCATTGCTCCGTGGAACTATCCATTCCAGCTTTTGTTTTCGCCATTAGTGGGCGCTATTGCTGCAGGAAACACAGCGATTTTAAAGCCTTCGCCATATTCTGCGCACACTGCACAAATAATGGAAAAAATCGTCAAAGAAACATTTAGCGACGAACAAGTAGCTATTTTTCAAGGACATCGTGACGTTAACCAATTCCTTTTAGAACAAAAATTTGACCTTATATTTTTCACAGGTAGCCCAAACACAGGTAAAGTGGTAATGTCATACGCAGCCAAAAACCTGACACCTGTTGTATTAGAGCTTGGTGGCAAAAGTCCTACGATAGTTGATCAGGACGCTAAATTGAAATTAGCTGCTAAATCTATTGTTTTTGGCAAACTGACTAATGCTGGTCAAACCTGCATAGCACCTGATTATCTTTTCGTACATAAAAGCGTAAAAGACCAGTTGCTAAAATTACTCGTCAAATACATTGAAAAATTCTACGGCAAAGACCAGAGCAAAACGCAACATTACCCGCGAATCATTAACGAACAAAACGTTGACCGGCTTTACCAGTACCTCTCATGCGGAAAAATTTATTACGGCGGACAGGTCAATCGTACAGAACGATACATCCAGCCCACAATAATGACAGATGTTGATGTCAACTGCGATGTTATGAAATACGAAATTTTCGGACCTATTCTGCCTGTACTTGACTTCGAAGACTTAAACGAAGTAATAAACTTTGTAAATAGCCGGCCAAAGCCATTAGCCTTGTACTATTTTGGACAAAATAAGGCTAAAATCCAAAAAATCCTGACTCAGACAACGTCCGGTGGTGTGTCAATAAACGATACACTAATGCACTTCGTCAATCCGCGTTTACCATTTGGCGGAGTTGGTAATAGCGGTATGGGACGGTATCACGGATGGTACAGTTTTGAAGCATTTTCCAACAAACGTGCTGTATATCAAAAAGGCCAATGGCTTGATTTACCATTACGTTATCCTCCTGTGACGAACTTTAAATACACAATGGTTCGAAAAGTTTTAAAGTAATTTGCACAAACATTTTTAAACACAAAATTTTGTAAATAACTTTGTAAAAAATTACAATTTTATCGAAACATAGCGAATTTTCGTACAAAACTGAAACCAAACAGCATACGAATTTCGTTCATTTATCCGTTTATTGTCGAAAAATTTGTTTTTGACATTAAACACGTCTTTTGAACTGACATATAAATTTTTAAGCAAAATTAAACCATTAAAAAACAGCAGATATGTTTTTCAATTTGTTCAAGACTCTGGAATTAGCAATAGACCTTGGTACAGCCAACACAATAATAATTATCGACGACCAAATAGTGGTTGACGAACCTTCAATAATAGCTATAAACCGCCAGACCGGCGAAATGGTGGCAGTGGGCAAAGAAGCCCAAATGATGCACGGAAAGACCCACGAAAACATTAAAACCCTGCGTCCTTTACGAAATGGCGTTATAGCTGACTTCGAAGCAGCCGAAATGATGATTCGTGCAATGATAGCCAAAGCAAAACCGCATGGTTGGTTCACTCCAGCAATGCGCATGGTTATTGGCATACCTTCGGGTAGTACTGAAGTCGAACGACGTGCTGTTATGGAATCAGCCGAACAAGCTGGTGCGCGAGAAGTTTATCTCATTCAGGAACCTATGGCTGCTGCTTTAGGTATCGGACTTGACGTACAGGCTCCTAAAGGAAATATGATTGTCGATATTGGCGGCGGTACAACTGAAATAGCTGTAATTTCATTAGGCGGTATAGTTGCCAATCGTTCAATTACCGTGGCAGGCGACGAATTTACAGAAGACATCAAACAATACATGCGCCGCCAGCACAACATCCACATATTTGAACGTACTGCCGAAGAAATAAAAATAAAAGTAGGTGCTGCAACCCTCGAATTAGACGACCCTCCTGCTGACTTTATCGTTCGTGGTCCTCACCAGATGACAGCTTTACCTGTGGAAATAGCTGTCTCATACAAAGAAATTGCTCAGGCTCTGGACAAATCTATTTCAAAAATCGAAAACGCTATTCTAAACGTCTTAGAATCAACACCTCCAGAACTTTATTCTGACATCTTTGCAAATGGTATTTGGTTGACAGGTGGCGGTGCTTTGCTTCGAGGTCTTGACAAACGCCTGGCCGAAAAAACACGCCTCCCTGTCAAAGTTGCTGAAGACCCATTACATGCTGTAGCCCGCGGAACTGCTATTGCTCTTAAAAATTATCGTAAATTCCCATTTTTGATTACAAGAACGTAAAAATTACTGATTTGTGGCTAAAACCAACATATACAGAAGCTACACATTAGCCATTTTCCTGGAGATTCTCGCTATTATCTTGACCATTGGTGCTAATACAGACAAAAAAATTTTTACACTAAACTCGTGGAATCATATTGTAAGCAAGGCTTATACAGCAATTTTTAAAATCCAAAATTATTTTTACTTAAAACAGGAGAACCGTCAGCTAATCGAATCTAATAAAAAACTATTACGCAAAGCTTTAAACTGCCGAAAACTCAGCGACACGATTTACAACTTAATTTATGCAGATGTTATCAAAAACTCTGTTGATAATCCAAACAATTTGATGGTCATTTCTGCCGGAGCGAATCAAGGTGTCCAGCCCGGCGATGCTGTAGTTTCGGTAAATGGCAATGCTGTGGGTACTGTAATCGCTGTCAGCTCTAACTACTCGTCTGTATTGTCTTTGCTGAACAAATTTACTTCGCTAAGCGTTTTGCATAAGAAAACCAATACTTTAGCAGAATTAGTCTGGGAAAATATTTCTTCACCCAGATTTATGAATATCAATAACATCCCGATTTATATCCCTGTACATAAAGGCGATACAATTGTCACAAGTGGTTATTCGCAAATTTTTCCAAAAGGACTTGTGGTTGGGACTATTTATTCGTTTAAAAGAAGTAAAACCTCGTATGCTTACGAGATAACTGTCTTGCTTTCAGAGGATTTTCGTAGGTTGCAACATGTTTTTGTGATAAAAAACCGGGATAAGAACGAGATTCTAAATGTAATTGAGAAAGCTAATAAAATTTTATCGCTTAATGAATAACATCATTTTTAAATACACGGTTAACATCCTGATTTTAATTTTGTTACAGGTTTTAGTTTTCAATCAAGTTATTCTTCATGTAAGCAGCATAGCGCTTGTGCCGTATATTTATATTCTATCGATTTTGCTCTTGCCATTGGACACTCCCGGCGAGATTGTTGTGTTAGTCTCGTTTTTTGTCGGGCTAATCGTTGATTTTCTTAGCGGGACAATAGCTGTTCATACAGCTTCGCTTGTGCTGGTTGGAGCCATACGGACGCCGATTCTGAATTCTATTGCTCCTCGTATGGGTTACAATCAGGGAACGTATTTAAGTTATTTGTTTTATGGTTGGGGCTGGTTCTTGAAATATGCTTTAATCATAGTTTTAATTCATCATTTTTGGCTGTTTTTGTGGGAAATTTTTAGTTTAAAAGCAATCTTTTTGATACTGATTAAAACTGTTTTAAACACGCTTTACACTCTCATCTTTATAGTTGTTTTGCATTTAATTTTCAAAAATAGGCCAGTTGTAGCATGAGACAATCGCAGGGTTATATACGGGGAATAGCTATTTTAGTTTTTATCGGACTGGTGATGATTATTTTTTTGGTTAAAATCTTTTTACTTCAGCTTCCTTCCAAAAGTCGCAAGGCATTAATCGAAATAGCCAAACAAAACATCCGCGTTGAGCGGCTTCGTCCAGAACGCGGTTATATTTATGACAGAAAAGGGCGCGTTTTAGCTGCCAACAAATATGTTTACGAGCTTTATGTTACGCCTTACTATTTGCCCGACACAATGATTGACGTTGACCTGTTGGCTAATTATCTTGGATTGGACACACTGGAATTACGAAAAAAGGTCGAACAAGTTTACAAACACAGAAATATCGTACCATTCAAATCAAGACTTATTGCACGATACATTGAGCCACAAAATGCAGCCAAATTTTTAGAGCAACAATACAAATTCCAGGGATTTTATCTTTTACAAAGCTATATGCGTTACTACCCGGCGCATGTAGCAGCACATGCTCTGGGTTACGTACGACTGGCTGACAAAAAAGATATCGAAAAAGACAAATATTACGAATTAGGCGATTTTATTGGCAAAAGCGGACTTGAGGCTTATTACGAGAAATTTTTACGTGGAAAAAAAGGCGTTCGACGCTGGCTGGTTACTTCAACAGGACGAATTGTAGGTCCTTACCAGGGCGGAAAAACCGACACTTTGCCAGAACCGGGTAAATCTCTGATAACAAGCATTGACCTGGATTTGCAACGATACGCTGAATTTTTAATGAAAAACAAACCCGGTGCTTTGGTTGCCATCGAACCCAAAACAGGACAAATTTTAGCTTACGTCAGCAGTCCTTATTACGACCCGAACCTACTGACAGGCAAAGACTTAGGTAAAAACTTCAACAAATTACGCAGCGATCACATACTCAGTCCGTTATTCAACCGTCCGATTCAGTCTGACGAAAATCCGCCTGGCTCTACGTTTAAAGTCGTGCAGGCACTTTGCGCTTTGCAAGAAGGAATTATCAACGATAAAACTGTATTTTTCTGTCCTGGTGGCTATTATTTTCAGGGCATTGCTATCAAATGTCACATGCACCGTACACCGTACGTAAACTTTTATTATTCGATTCAAGCTTCGTGCAATACCTACTATTGCAATGTTTACCAGCATTTTATGCTAAACAAAAAATTCAAAAGCGTACACCAGGCTTATCAAACCTGGTACAATCTGGTCTGGCAATTTGGCATTGGTCATCAATTAGGCATTGATCTTCCCGGCGAAATGCCTGGCGTTTTGTACGACACAACTATTTTAAACACGGCTTATCGTGGACACTGGGGATTTCACGACATTGTGCATATTGCCATCGGACAGGGCAAAGTCGGGGTTACGCCATTGCAATTGGCTAATGTTGCTGCAATTGTAGCAAACCGTGGGTATTACATAATTCCGCATTTGGGCGTAAAAATCGGCGATAGCGTGTTGACGTACGACACAAACTACGTAAACATAGATACTTCGTACTTCAACAAGGTTATACATGCTATGTCGCTTGTTTTTGAGCCAGGCGGCACAGCAGCTTTTTCGAAAATACCTAATTTAAAAGCCTGTGGTAAAACCGGAACCGCACAGAATCCGCCATCTACAGGTAAAGCTGATAATTCGATTTTTATTGCTTTCGCACCTATGGACAACCCTAAAATAGCTGTGGCTGTTTACGTCGAAGAAGGCGGTCCAGGGTCACAAACCGCTGCTCCTATTGCATCTTTGCTCATACAAAAGTATCTTTTAGATACAATTGTGCGTCCTGATTTATACATTGCACGAGTGAAAGACAAAAATATCGTACAAAAAATTTTAGCAAGGGAAAATGCGAAGAACAGAAGTACAAATAAACCCTGATTTTCTGACATTTTTAGCTTATACTTTGCTCGTTATTACTGGTTGGCTGATTTTGTATTCTGTTGATTCTGAGCTAAAAGCAGATTCTATTCTAAAGCTCAATTACATCAAACAGCTAATATGGATTATCGCGTCGTTAGTGGTTGGTTTTGTTGTGATTTATTTGGTAAAGCCATATCAAATCTACTTTTCGGCAAATATTTTCTATGTTTTCATGCTTCTTGTAGTGGTGGTTATGGCTTTTGTAGCGCCAGAAATCAATGGCGCTCGTAGCTGGATTAGGATTGGAGGATTTAGTGTTCAGCCGGCAGAATTTCTCAAATTCGCAACAGCTCTGATTTTTGCCCGGTGGGTAGCAGTACGGAAGCGACAGCCAAATACATTATCGAAATTGATAATTGTTTTTACGCCAGTGGTTTTAGCCATGTTGGCTGTGATTCTTCAAGGTGATATGGGAACAGCACTGGTCTTTATAGGTTTTCTGTTTCCAGCTTATCGCGAGGGTTTAGTTAACACGTTGGTAATTTTTTATTTGATTTTGTTTGCAGTATTTTTCTTTTTATCGCTCACAGCAAATTTAATCGTGCTTTTTCTCATCATTTATTTGATTTCTGTGATTATTTTGTTGGTTTATTTCAGCGAGCATTATAAGTTGATTTTGAGTGTTTTCCTGAGTGTTTTAGCTGTTTTTCATTTCACAAATATTGTTTTTGGTCTAAAAATCAGCCATTTAATCACAATTTCTGTAAGTTTAATCGTTTCGTATTTAATCTTTACGTTTTTCGTGATTAATAAAATACGAAAGCTACATTTTATTTTGATTTCGTTTTTACTGAGTATCAGTCTGTTTGCATTAGTTTATATTAGTCCGATTTTATATAGCAAGCTCAAGCCACATCAAAAGGCACGTATAGAATATTACATCCACCCGCAAAAAATCGAACAAAATTACACCACGCAAGATGTAAGTTACAACATAAAACAGGCAATTTTATCCATTAGTGCAGGAGGTTTGAAGGGACGCGGGTATTTAAAAGGTACTCACAATAAACTCCGTTTTGTTCCAGAACAGGACAAAGATTACATATTTTGTACTGTAGCAGAGGAATTAGGTTTTTGGGGAAGTGTGATTGTTTTTGGTTTGTTTTTATTTCTTTTCGTTCAAATCTTCAAGTTGTCCGAACGTCATAAATCTGTATTCGTCAGGGTTTATGGATATTCGCTGCTTGGGATTTTGTTTATACATTTCGCAATAAATCTTGGTTCCACGCTCACATTACTTCCTGTTATTGGAATTCCTTTGCCGTTTTACAGTTATGGCGGGTCAGCCATGCTTAATTTTACATTGATGTTAGCTGCTTTGATAAATTTTGACCGTTACCGCACAATCAGTTTTGAAGATACTTATTTATAATTCAACAAATTGTAGTATTTTTGAGTAAATAAACTTTTGCGTGCAAAATGAAGAAGATATTTTACGCCATTTTCGTAGTACTTCTAATTCTAAAAACCGCATTTGCAGACGAAGGCCTTTGGGTGCCATTGTTTCTCAAAGGCTATCCTATTGAGCAAATGCAGAACAAAGGACTAAAGCTGTCAGCAGAGGATATTTATGCGATAAATCATGTTTCGCTCAAAGATGCAATTGTTCAATTTGGACGTGGATGTACAGGTTCGATTATTTCTAACCAGGGGCTTTTAATTACGAATTATCATTGTGGATATAGTTTTATCGTAAATCACAGCAGTATTGAGCATGATTACTTAACCAATGGCTTCTGGGCTGCCAGTATGCAAGAAGAATTGCCAAATCCAGGCTTGACAGCGACTTTTTTGATTTATATGGAAGATGTTACTGGTAAAATTTTACCTGAAATTCCTTCTGATTTAAACGAAAATCAACGCAACTCACTGATTGAAAACATAATAAAACACATTGTCGATTCTGTAGAAGCTCATTATCATCACAAATACGAAGCACAGGTTAAGCCGTTTTATTACGGTAACCAGTACATTTTAATCGTAACACAAACTTTTCGTGATATTCGTTTGGTTGCAGCTCCACCTTCATCCATAGGGAAATTTGGAGGAGAAACCGACAATTGGATGTGGCCGCGGCATACAGGAGATTTCTCGATTTTTAGGATTTATGCCAATAAAAATAATGAACCTGCTGACTATTCACCAGATAATATTCCGTACAGACCCAAAAAATTTCTCAAAATATCGCTAAAAGGTTATAAACAAGGCGATTTTGCTATGGTAATTGGCTTTCCTGGCTATACCAACGAATATGCTCCTTCGTACGTAATTGCCAATGTTTTAAACAACCTTGATCCAAACCGGATAAAAATCAGACAGGCTAAATTAGACGTACTTTTACCAGCTTTAAACCAAAATAACAAAATCCGACTCATGTACGCTTCGAAAGAAGCACGCATTGCTAACGGCTGGAAAAAATGGAAAGGCGAAATCTATGGACTTAAGCGTCTGTCGGTTTTAAAACGAAAAAAAATCTTTGAACATAAATTCCAGAATTGGGCAAACACTCACAAAAACGGCATTTACAAAAATGTTCTCAACTCATATAAAAAACTTATAGCACAAACAGCTCAATATCAAAAAGCTTACTACTACTTCATCGAAATTGTTTATCTAAACGATGTCTTTCGCCTGGCACAAAAGCTTAAAAATCAAATCGATCAATTAAAAACCGCCAGCTCTGACCAGGAATTTAAACAAACTAAACAGGATTTAATCAAAACACTAAAAACTTTTTACTCTCATCACAACCTATCAATCG
>WFZV01000102.1 GCA_015489395.1 Bacteroidales bacterium | reverse complement strand
GTATTGTATTGTCCTTTTATGAAATCAGGATCATTCATAAGTTTTTTATGAAAAGGAATTGTTGTTTGTATGCCTTCGATGACAAATTCGTCCAAGGCACGCGACATTTTCCTGATAGCTTCTTCACGTTCTTGTGCAACAGCAATCAGTTTAGCTACTAATGAATCGTAATAAGGAGGAACGACATAACCTGCATAAACATGAGTATCGACTCTAATTCCATGGCCTCCTGGCATGTGCCAAACATCGATTTTTCCGGGTGAAGGACGAAAGTCATTAAACGGGTCTTCAGCGTTGATTCTACATTCAATAGCGTGCATTTTAGGATAATAATTTTTACCAGAAATTGCCACTCCTGCAGCAATTTTAATTTGCTCTTTTATTAAGTCAAAATCTATAACTTCCTCAGTAATAGGATGTTCAACCTGTATTCTTGTGTTCATTTCCATGAAGTAAAAATTACGGTCTTTATCGACTAAAAATTCGACTGTACCGACGCTCTGATAATTTATAGCTTGAGCAGCTTTAATAGCTGCTTGTCCCATTTTTTCGCGCAATTCTTCGGTAATAAATGGTGAAGGAGTTTCTTCGACTAATTTTTGATGACGGCGTTGGATAGAGCATTCACGTTCGGACAGGTGGGCGATACGTCCATATTTATCAGCAGCGATTTGTATTTCGATGTGACGGGGTTCCTGTATAAATTTTTCTATATAAAGCCCATCGTTACCAAAAGCAGATTTAGCCTCCAATTTAGCAGTATTCCATGCTTTTTCAAATTCTTTTTCTTCCCAGACGACTCTCATGCCTTTACCTCCGCCTCCAGCTGTAGCTTTGAGAATCACCGGGTAACCTATTTCTTTAGCGATTCCTTTAGCAGTATCCAGGTCATCAACAACACCATCGGAACCAGGAACTACAGGCACACCAGCCTCAATCATAATTTTACGTGCTGTAGCTTTATCGCCCATTTTTTCGATTTGTGCTGCAGTAGGACCAATGAAAGTTATATTATTTTCTTCACAAATTTTAGCAAACAAAGGATTTTCAGCCAAAAAACCATAACCAGGATGAATAGCATCAACTCCAGTAACCTCGGCAGCAGCCATAATTTGGGGAATATTCAAATATGATTTAGCGCTTTCAGGTGGGCCAATACAGACAGCTTCGTCAGCAAAGCGCACATGCAAAGAATTTCTATCTGCTGTAGAATAAACTGCAACTGTTTTTATTCCCATTTCCCTTGCTGTACGAATAATTCGAAGAGCTATCTCGCCTCGATTAGCAATTAAAATTTTCTTGAACATAATCCAATATTTTAGAATTAAATCACTTGGGAGGTTTAACTAAAAACAAAGGTTGATCGTATTCCACAGGAGTTGCGTCTTCAACCAGGACTTTTACGATAGTTCCTTCTACCTCTGACTCGATTTCGTTAAACAATTTCATAGCTTCGATAATACAAACGACCTGACCTGGTTTGACATAATCGCCTACTTCAACGTAAGGAGGTTTATCAGGCGCAGGTCTTCTATAAAAAGTTCCAACCATTGGAGCCTTAATTACCAGAAGGTCTTCGTCTTCAGATTTTTCGTCTTTTGTTTCTTTTTTGTCTTCTTGAGCTGGTGCTGCTGAAGGTTGTGCCTGCGGTTGTGGAGCTGGAGGTGTAGCAGGCATTGGCATGGCAGGCAACTGAGGAATAACGATTTTTTCTGTCTTAACGTCTTCTTGTTTAACTTCTTGTTTAAATTGCACTTTCAGATCAAGCTCCTCGGTTTTCAACTCTAATTTTACAATTTCAGACTTGGCTAAATCCTGTATAAACTTCTGTAACTCTTTTAGTGAGACCATAATTTTCTATTTACAGTTTGCTGGTAAAATTAAAAAAAATTTACAAAACACAAGACATAAGTACAAAAACATGGTATAAAACAAAAATCCGGGCAACTCGAGTTGCTCCGGATTTTAAAGAGCATAAAAGTTTTAAATTTCTTCAACTTCGATCACTTTTTTACCACGATAACTGCCGCAAACCGGGCAAACTCTGTGATAAACATAAGTTGCACCACATACAGGACATTTAGCCAGCTTAGGTGCTTTTGCTTTGTAATGAGTACGCCTTTTGTTACGACGTGTTTTAGATGTTTTACGTTTTGGATTTGCCATTGTCTTATGGTTTTATATTTAAAAATCAGATTATTCTTTCAAAAGGTCTTTTAAAGCTTGCCATCTTGGGTCAATTTGCTGCTCATGTTCATGCGAAGGCGAAAGCTCTTCTAATTTCTTAAGCATTTGTGGGTCACATGTAGGATTACCATTTTCGTCTAAAGGATGTACTTTTTTTATAGGTAAAGCCAGATTTATAAAATCATAAATATGTTTTGCGATATTAATTCGTGTTTCTTCTCGCGACAGAAAAATTTCATCATCATAATCGAACCAATCAGTTGTATAATCAGAAAATCGCACATATAAGCGGCTTTTGTAATCAATTGGATGCATAAAATAACCCAAACATCTATCGCATTGTACTTCCACTTCACCTTTTATAAAAAAATCAAGAACTAAATTATCTGGATTCACCATTAATTCAACCGACACGTCAAGATGTCCGTGCTTAAGGTCTGAATACGGAAAATTCTCAAAAAACTGATCGTCCACCTCAAAATCAAACTTATGAACAACGCCCTGGTCCAGATTTTTAAAAGGTATTGTATATAAATCTAAAAAAGACATTTTTCAACAGATTTAAGC
>WFZV01000101.1 GCA_015489395.1 Bacteroidales bacterium | reverse complement strand
TGGGTATTTTTTGGAGAACAGCCAAGCCAGATAAGCAGAATCAGGAGCAGATTAATGAAAATTAAATTTTTACGCTTCATATACTTGATTTTTAAGAGTTTAAAGAAAAAATTTTCGCAGAATTTCATTAGTTTTATGTTTAAAAAAGCCTTATTGATTCAAATTTATGATAAATTCTTGACAAACAGCCTGCAACAAAAATTTAATTTTTGCACACGTTTTCAGAGACAAAAATGCCCTGCCAGCGCAAGAGCTGGCAGGGCATTAGCTAAATGCAAAAGATTTTCGATTAAAGTTTAATCAAATACGGATCGTACTTTTTGTATTTTTCAGGCACGTCAGGAATTCCGTCGCCGTTACGGTCGGGTTGTGATTTAAGATATTCGTACAATCCAATCCAGAGTTTGCCTTCCTGTATCCCTGGCTTATCCGGGTCAAAATCAATGTAATTTTTCTTAGCTGAAACAATTGGTTTTCCGTCTTTGGTCTTAGGCACAACTTTAACCAGTCCGTGACTTGCTTTTTTTATGTAGCCTAAAAAGCTAAAAATGTAAGAATCTGTGGTTATGCTGTAAAGAGTTTTATTTTTACGGGAGAAGTCAACAGGTTTTCCGTTGATTTCCAGCTTTTTAATCTTGTTCAAAAATCCGCCTTTGGGATTGTAATAAGCCTTTACGCCTGAGAAATAAAGATATTTGTCTGTTCCGGGTTTCATTGCAAAAATCGTCAATTCCAGTAATTGCTTGATTTCATGTGGAGTGAAATACCCGATTATCAAGGGATAACCGTCATAACCTTGATCGCCAAATCCAAGTGATACGATTCTGAACAGGTCCGGGACAATTAATTTGCCTTTTACCAGACGCTCGCGAATTACACCGTTAGCTGTCAGAGTGATGTCTGTGTGAACATTTGAGTAGTGGTTTACGTAGTACTTCATTGCGTCTGTAACCAAATTACCCAATGCAGAAGGAGCTGGATTTCCGGTTGTTGACATTGGTATTTCAAAGTCAGATTCTGTAACAACGGTATTGTATTTTAAGCCAAATTTCGACAAAACGCGTTCTGTGATCAGGTCTTTAAACTCGTTGACTTGTTCGTTAATCTCCTGGTCTCCGCCGATTTTGTCGTCAACAGGAATAAGCTGAAAATCCTGTACATTGACCTGGTGATTTTTGTATTCGATCACCAATTTTCCGATGTTGTGTAAATAAGCTCCAGTCTGCACAATGATAGTTTTTCCCACTTTCAGGTAATGCGGAGTAACGACGTGGGTGTGGCCACTGATAATTATGTCAATATCTTTAACTTTTTTGGCTAAATCAATATCTTCGCCGTAAAATCCGCCTTTTCCGTCGGGATAAACTCCAGAATGAGACAGGCAGATAATTATATCGACATGTTCTTTTTTGCGTAAAATTTTAACGTATTTACGAGCAACTTTAATTTTATTTTCGAATTTCAAAGGAGCTGCGAATTTGACATCAGCAATAGCATCGTCGCCAAGTACAGAGAAAATACCGATTTTCAAGCCATTACGTTCGATAATGCGATAAGGTTTTATGACATTGCCGTAGAATTTTTGCAATTTATCATCGCCAGGTTTATCAGAAAATTTCACATAAGAAACTACAAAGGGCGGGACACCGCCACGGTTCAGAGCTTGCTGAATCATCTGGCCCAGGGCATCAGCGCCAAAGTCATATTCATGATTTCCAAAAGTCACAGCATCGTAACCCATTTGATAGAGCAAATTCATTTCAAAACCAGTTTGTGGCTCTAAAACGTGATAAATAGTACCCATCAAAAAATCGCCATCATCCAAAACCAGCAGATTGTTAGGGTACTTTGCCCGATATTGGTCTATAACCTTTGCCAGACGGGCGAATCCTCCGATTGTGTTGTCGTTATTAGTCACCATTGGTGAATACAGCAATTCAGGTCCAAAGCCTATGATCCGTTGGTGCATGTCGTTTGTGTGGAGAATAACTAATTTTTGTGCAGAAACCACAAAAAAGAAAAGCACAAAAGTACTGAGAATAAGTAATTTTCGCATAGTTATGAGGTTTTTAGTTTTTAAAAAAGTTAAGTATTTTATCCGAAAAAATTTCTAACTTTAAACAAACAAAAGTTTTTTATTATGAAAACATTAATTTTCAGCGTTTTAGCAAGTTTTTTATTAATTCTTCCTTCGTGTAAACACACCAATCGCCCGAAGACACAGAACTTACCACTGAACTTTGAGTCGGCCGATAGCAGCGAAACTGAATTAGATACGATTCCGGTTAGTGATAAAATTAAACAATTTTTCACAATCACAAATACAAAAAAACGTCTGCAACTTGTCGATACTTCGCTATTTGATACGATTAAACTAAAAAAACTTTTACCACAAATATCTGATATTAAGCAAATTACCACGATATACTTGATTTTACCTTACAAAACTTATTTCAAACTTTTCTTTGTACAGGCAAGAACAAATCAGGGAGCAGTCAAAAACTTTTTGGTTAAAGTCTTTAGTCTTGAAAACAAAATCGAAGACATAAAACTAATTCCAGATAAAATTCCGCCAAATTCAGCAGTAAACCAGTTACTCAGCCAGGTTTTCGAAGCACATTTAGATACTATTCCAACGGTAATTCAAGACCGCGGCGAATTTCAAGTCCAGTCAATAGGTTCGTCACAATGGCCATTAGTTGACACATTAGAGTATATGGACCAATTTTACACCAGATTTGGACAGGACAGCTTTATAACTTACAAATTCTCGTTTTTAGACTTATATCAAGATTGGCAAGACCGTGACCTGGAACGCTGGTTCTGGATTTTTTACTATAAATTAAGCCACAATAAACTACTGAACCTCAAAAACATAGACATCTTTCACTCTGAAGGGGAAGACAATGTTCCACTGCTTTTCGATATTATTTCCGTAGGCAAATACGACTTTTTGTATGGGCAACAGACTTTCGTGGATTACGACAAAGAAGTTTTGCACACGACTTACAAATATTACTTACATCCAGACGGCACAGCAGCACTATGGCTTAAAAACGAAGTTTATACAGACAACGGCGACACAACCCAGGCTTTAATCACAAACACTTCGTTCTACCTTAGCAATGGCACACCAATAGCTAAAATCAAACTAACAGCAATTGACCATAACAAGCACAACTCAGTGATTTTAAAGTTTAAATATGACTTTCAGGCCAAAAAGTTCAAAGCCATGGACACGTTGAGCCAGAAAAATTTAAACAACCTTCAAAACGATACAGCCTTTGTCCTGGACATTTTAGAATAAAAATTTAACGTTTTAGGCTAAAAGTCTTTCGAATATCTCTGTAAAAAACTAAAAAACAAACAGATTTTTTGACTTTAGCCAATAACAAACTGCACAAAACTGCAAGACAACAACAGTAAAAGCCATTTTTTTAAAAAAATTAAACATCTAAATTTTTCAAAAGCAAAATTTTTCTACAATTTACTGAGCAATTTTAATTTGCACAGGAATGGACGATTTTCAAGTACTTTTCAATATAGCCGAAAAATACAACTTAAACGAAATCAAAGAATTACTTGATTCAGCACAGGAATTAAACCAACAAAAATTTATCGATATAGCCGTATTAGGACAGTTCAAAGCCGGCAAAAGCTCGTTCATCAACTCGCTTATCGACCAGAACCTGCTTCCTACCGGAGTAATACCCGTAACTGCAATAGTTACACGGATTTTTTACTCAAAAGATTTAAACATCACAATACACTTTCTCAATGGCAAGAGCCAACAAATACCTTTAGACCAATTACCTGAATACATAACAGAATCACGAAACCCGGACAACCAAAAAGGCGTTAGCATAGCTGACATAGGCACACCACACATGGCCAAATTCAAAACCTTGCGGTTCATCGATACACCCGGACTGGGCAGCATTTTCGAAAACAATACCGAAACAACAAAACAATGGCAGCCCAAAACTACCATTGCGATTATTGTCATAAGCGCCGAACGTCCTCTGTCCGAAGCAGATAGAAAATTATTAGACGAAATCAAGCATTATTCGTACAAAACTTATTGCATACTATCCAAAGCTGACCTTTTTGACCAAAATCAACTTAATGAAATCACAGACTTTGTTTCAAAAAAACTCAAGAAAATACTGAACACTCAAATACCAGTACTCCACTACTCGACTCTAAAAGACGTTGAAAAATACAAACAGCAAGTTATCCAGACTATTTTCGAGCCTCTTTTGCAAAATCCAAATACACAGATTTCAAAAATTTACCAATATAAATTGCTACGAGCTGCTACTTTGCTACAAAATTACCTTCAGGTGGCTTTGCAAGCTTCGAAAAAATCTCAGGACGAACAACGGCAATTGCGAGAACAAATCTTTAACTCCACTACAAGCGCAAACTTCCTCTTTCAACAAGTCGAGTTAATCGCTTCTGACCTCAAATCACACGTCCGCGAACAGGTAGAAAACTTCCTTATGCCGCACAAAGACCAGTTAATCAAGCAAATACAACAAAAATTCAAACAAGATTATCCCCAATGGCATGGAAATCTTTACAAAATCTCACGCCGCTACGAAAAATGGTTAAAACAAACTTTAGGTCAGCACATTCGCCAAATCGTGGATTCGCACCATCAACAAATGCAACAAATCATTGACTCTGCTCAGAAAAACCTATCGTTTTTTACCCAGACTTTCACACAAAAACTCAGCGAAAAAATCCGGCAATCTCTTGGCCTCGAAATAAAAACCCTGTCCTGGCAAGCGAATCTACCACAGCTCAAAAGTCCAGACATATCCGTTTACCGAGCCTTTGATTCCAACATTGACCTGCTATGGTTCCTTTTTCCAATGTTCATTTTCAAAAACTTTTTCAAACAAAAATTCTTACGCCAGATACCGCTTGAAGTCGAAAAAAATCTCTATCGCACGGTCTCAATTTTAACTGGCTTAATTAATAGTCAAATCGAAAATCTTGCACAACAAGCAATTAAGTACATCAACCAGTACATTGACACAATTTCAAAAGCTTTAACCAT
Source organism: Bacteroidales bacterium (assembly GCA_015489395.1). Lineage (GTDB taxonomy): Bacteria > Bacteroidota > Bacteroidia > Bacteroidales > S143-33 > S143-33. The sequence continues at coordinate 2,723 of WFZV01000101.1, read as the reverse complement.
CGAAACAGAAAAAATCCAGCAACTTACCACTGATTTGCAGACAATTGAAAAAATTACGCAAAATTTAAACTGAAATTTTACTTTAAACTTAAATAAAAACACAATCAAATGAAAAAGCTGTTCATTTACACGCTACTTATAATCCTGACAACCTTTAGCTGTAACATCACCCGAAATAGCTTTAAATCGTCCTCCCGGTCAACTGTAAAACAAGGCTTTTCAATGCCTTACAATAAAATCCTCACACCAGCAGGCAAATTAATATTTTTTGGCGACTCAGCTCTGGAAAACCACGCACTTGACGTTGCCCTCTCACCTGACAAAAAAACTTTAGCAGTCGAAGAAAGACGCAGTGTAGTATTTATTAATACAGCAACAAACAAAATCATTTACACTTTAAAACTTAGTAGAAAAAACTCCGCTACATACTCTGGTATAACCTGGTACACCAACGACAAACTGGTCTTTGGCACCAAAAATGCTTTGATGAAAATTTATTTTAATGGGAAAAAAGCCAAAATAGCATCAACATTTAAATTCAAACCCAAAAACGGCGCACGGGCTTCCCTGCCAAATCAGGCCGTTGTCCGCCGCGAAAACAACCAATATTACGCTTACCTGGTACTCAACGGCAACGATAAAGTCGTAAAACTTAACCTTGAAAACGGCAAAATCATCTGGCAACAGACAGTCGGACTCGCTCCTTATGGCATTACTATAGCAAACGGACAGCTTTTCGTGACCAATTGGGCAGGCTACGCTCCTTCAGACGAATCACAAGACTCTGCTGGCATACCCTGGGATAAAGCTATCGTAAATAAATACGGTGCTGTAGCCACTGGTAGTGTCACAGTTCTTGACCCGAATACTGGCAAAACAATAAAAAACATCACTGTCGGCTTGCACCCAAACCATATCATACCCAGCCCTGACCAAAAATTCGTTTACGTCGCAAATGGCAACGACGACTACATAAGCGTCATAAATACCTCCTCTTTAACCGTCACAGAAAAAATCCCTGTACGACTTAACCAGGAAAACAACCCTTACTTTGGCGATTCTCCAGATGGCCTGGCCATTACCCAAAACGGAAAAACTCTCTTCGTGTCCAACGGCATGGATAATGCCATTGCTGTAGTTGACCTGGGTAAAAACGCTTGCTCAAAAAGCCACAAACCTCATAGCAAAGTCAAAGGCTTTATCCCTACAGCAGCTTATCCTGCAGGCCTAACCTTGCTGAACGATACAGTTTTATACGTGGCTAATATCGAAGCAATTGGCGCACGCTTAACTGTTCACGACTCCACTTACAAACCTTTTAGCACGTTCTTCTTTAAGAAAAACCACTCAACAGCAGGCGCTTACAATACACACAGAATGCTGGCTTGCATTTCTGTTATTCCTGTGCCTTCGAACAAACAACTTAAATACTATACACGGCAAGTCATTCAAAACAACCGCTTGCAGCGCCTCGAAATGCTAAGCCTCTTACCAAGAAAAAACGTAAAACCGGTTCCTGTACCTCAACGTATCGGCGAACCTTCTGTTTTTAAGCATGTTATCTACATAATCAAAGAAAATCGTACCTACGACCAGGTATTAGGCGATGTAAAAAAAGGCAACGGCGATCCTTCGCTTTGTATTTTCGGACAAAAAATCACACCTAACACACACCGGCTTGTCAACCAGTTCGTTTTGCTGGATAATTACAAAGCTTCTGGAAAATGCTCTGCTGAAGGCCACTTATGGACCGACGCTTCTATCGTAACCGATTATATCGAGAAAAACGTTCGCGGTTGGTTCAGAAGTTACACACATGTACTTTACGATGCCATGGCATATCCCAAAACCGGCTTTTTATGGGACAATGCTTTAGACCACGGCAAAACAGTTAGAATATACGGCGAGACTGCTGTGCCTGTGTTCCCTAAAGAAAAAACCTGGTCTGACATCTACCACGACTTCCTCAACAATAAACCTTTCATCTTTTACAACAAAACTACAATCCGCCGGGTAAGAGCCATATTATCACCCAATTATCCTGGCTACGACAGCCACAAAATTCCGGACATCCTACGAGCAAAAGCATTTATCGACGAACTCCATGCTTACGAGCAAATGCCCGGCGATTCACTGCCACAGCTCATTATCATGGCACTTCCAAACGACCATACTGCACTTTTCACTCCACAGCATCCAACACCACGGGCTATGGTAGCTGATAATGATTACGCACTTGGACAAATCATTGAAGCTATCACTCATAGCAAATTCTGGAAAAACACGGTTATCTTTGTCACTGAAGACGACTCCCAAAACGGCTGGGACCACGTCTCTGCTTATAGAACTGTCGCTATGGTCATTAGCCCTTACACCAAACGCGGAAAAGTCATCTCAACAGACTACAACCAAACTTCCATGATTCGGACTATTGAACAAATCCTGGGCTTGCCTCCTATGAATATCGAAGATGCTACGGCAACACCAATGTTCGACGTATTCGACACTGTGCCAGACTTTACTCCATACACAGCCGTGAAAAACCAGATACCTCTTGATGAATTGAATCCTTCGCATCCACACGGGAAAAAAGCCAGAAAAATGGCAAAAATTTCTGCTAAAATCATACAGAAAGGCATTGATGGAGCAGACAACGATGATTTGCTCAATCGGATACTCTGGGCTATTTACAAGCCACATCAAAAATATCCCGTCCAGTACAC
>WFZV01000100.1 GCA_015489395.1 Bacteroidales bacterium | reverse complement strand
ATACATTAATTTTCAAATATCAAAACAAAACTGCATCAGCAGACACGGACAAACTAAACATGCTTTTAATCAATATCGATCCCGAACTGAGTAAAAAGCAAAAAAAATACATGTACAAAATCGTCTGCCAGTGCGGCAAAAACACAAAAGAAATGATGCAAATTCCTGCTTCGCTTTTGGCAGGTGAAAACTTAAATTTGCTACACGATTTTGTAAAAAAAGCTAATCCCAAAATCGATATTATTGCAGTAAGTCCAAAGGAACTTTTTTAACTAATGCCAATAAACAGCCTTATCCGGTAGCAAAATAACCACAGCACAACTGTCTGCACGATAAACACTAACCTTCTCTTTATTTGCCTGCTTTAACCAATGTTTAATCTTAAAATCGTGATTTGAACTTAAAAAAATCGCAGCCTTAAAATCGAAAAGCTGCGGCAAATCCCGAATTGCCATGTAAACATTATTTGCTACTAAAATGTAATTTAAAAACAACTTTCTTTTAGCCTTATAATCAAACATTTTAGACTCTGTTGTTAAATAAAACCTCAAACTTCCAGTCCAAAAGAAAAATTTTCTGGCAAAAAGCAAAGAATCGACAGTAAAAGATAGATTTTCGAGCGGATAGACTTTTATTTTTCTAATTTTTGCTCGTTTTAAATACGGTTTAATGAAATAATTTAACCTGTGGGCATCAGAGACTAAGTCCGAATCCGCAAAAACAAATGCATGTTTAGGAACTAAAGAAACAATTAAATTATGCCGCGGGATGTTATAAAAAATAATACGTGAAGGATGTGTTAAACGATAACTTTGAAAAATTTTTAACGAAAAAAACAATATTAAAACAACTACAGATAAGTGCAACATAAACTTATACTTTTGCATAAAGAAAACTGTCAACAGAACGATCAACGCATAAATCAAAAGCATCTGCACGAAACTAATATAAATGCCAGTTGTAGTTGCATACGGCAAAGAATCAATAATCTTTATACCATGGTAAAGTAGCCAAATGCTTGATTTAAATACGAACATAAATAGCTTTGCCAGAGGAGCAAAAAACTGAAATGCAAACAATAACAAAGCGCTATACAGGGCAAAACTTGCCAGAGGAATTGCCAATAAATTAGTTAATAAAAAATAATTCGGAAACTGATGAAAAAAATACAATCCCATAGGCATTGTTCCAATCTGTGCAGCAATTGAAACACTAAACAACTGCCATACCCAGTCAAAAATTTTATTTTTAAAAAACAAAAAGCGATAAAAAACAGGCTGGAAAAAAACTATTGAAATAACAGCAAAATACGATAACCAAAATCCTACTTCAAACAAATCAAAAGGAAACAGCATAAGCATAAAAAATGCCGAAGCAGCTAAAACATTGTAAACATTAGATCTGCGACGAATTATCTTTGCAATAGCCATAAGCGAAAACATAAAAGCTGCCCGCCGCACAGAAGGCGAAAGTCCTGTTAAAAAAGCAAATGCCCAAAGGACAAAAACTATCAAAAACAAGGCTACTACCTTTAATTTCGACGAAAAAACAGGCTTTAACAAAAACATTAAAACTAAAAACACAATTCCAACATGCAAACCTGAAACAGCTAAAACATGCATGGCTCCTGTACGAGCAAAACTCATCTGCGTTTGACGGTCTAACGCTTGCCTATACCCAAGCGTTAAAGCTGCTGCAACACCAAACAACTCATCCGGCAAACGATACTTTTTGAAAAGATATAGAAGCTTTTGTCTTAAAAAATGCGAATAAAAAAGCACTGGTGAACCGCCACCATGCCCAACAACTTCGAATCTACCTGACTTTGCATACAAAGTGTGATAAATCCCACGCCTGGCCAAAAAAGATTTATAATCAAACTCAAAAGGATTACCCAAATTCCTGACACGCCGCACTGATGAAAAAACTAAAATAGTATCGCCGTAAATTATTTTCTCACTTTGCGCAGTACGAGCTAACCTAACTAAAACCTTGTTATTTAACGGTTTTATCCAATTTTTCGATTCTGATGAAAACATTAACACACGTGCAGGAAAAACCACTGATTTCTGCTTAAGCCTGGGTTCATCCAGACTCAACAAAACATACTTTGTTGGTTTCGAGGGAAACTGGTACTCCGGCAAAGTCTTTAATCTCAAAACAAAAAATCCTGTAAAAAACAAAGTTAGATATACAGCAAAAGTCTGAAACATACGTCCAAAATAACGAAATACTAAAATTAAACCTGTCAATGAAACTACAACGACATAACTCCAGAAAGGTAGTTCAAGATGCGAATAATAAGCGAAAAGAATTCCTGCTACAAGGGGAAACAAAAACTTAACAAAACTATTTTCCAAAATAGGAAACTCACGTTCAGTCTGCTCTCCATAGACTACTTGCTCAAGTTCTAACAGTTCATCCATGTTTCAGGCATTTATAAGTATCCACGAGCCTATACGGCATTTAAAACACAAATTTCGCTGACAGTAATTGTTATAAAGCTGTAAAAGAGCCTGGCTGTGGGCAGCAGATTCGGCAGGGTAACCTATCGTCTGGAATTTTCTGGTTATACTGTTATATTCAAAAGGCAATTCTGTATAAAAGTCTAACGCCCGTTGCATAAAGGACTTTTCGCTGAGGTAATAGCCATAAGCAAAAATAAAAGGGAAAATAGCATTGATTAACAAATTCTGGATAGCTGCTTTTGATAAACATTTTTTATACTGCTTTTTGCTGGGTTTACAAAAACGATAATGACCGTCCCAATACGAAGAGGAGCAGGATTTAAAAAGTGCGTAAAATTTTTGCAATTCTGTGATTTCTAATAAAATATCGAAAAGTGGTTGGTTCTTTGTAATTAAATTAGCTAATTGTGAAATTCGTATAGTTGGAAAGTTGTGGGGGTAAATTTTTGAAAATCGCCAAATTGAAGGTTCCAGGGTTTGTAAATTGTATTTGTGCTTTAAAAAGTCAAAATCGTTTTTTAATTTTTGAAAGTATTGGTCAGTGCAGTTTTCGTGAAGAAAGCCAGCCTGGCCAAATAGTAAAGCTTCAAGTTGGTTTTGGTCGTCTGAATTACGATAAAGAATTGATATTGGCAGGCTTTTAGCCAACATTTCAAAAGGCTGGTTATTGACTTTTTGCCCGAAATATCGTGCGATCAAAATAAAAAGTACCTGTTCCCAATGATTTTTCGTGTAGTGAAGAAGGGATATTATGTCTGAAGTACGCTGCTGTAGCCGCTCGAGCAGCAGGCTATCTAACCAATCCAACTTATGCACGTGTGGTATGTTTTGCGATAATTTTCGGCATTTTATTGTATCCTGGTTCTGGTAAATTAGGTTAAAATTTCGCTCAATTTTATCCGGTATATTTAATTCAAGCGTTGGAATAAGCTCACCATTTGTTCTAAAAACTGGTTTGTCGAATTTATGCACGACGTGAAGAATAACGTTATCGTAATTTTTATCTGTATTGTGATTATGTTTAAACCAATCAGAAGCATTAACGTGAATTTCTACTGTACCGTACCAGATTTTATCGTCGATTTTAATTTTAGCATTTTCAAAGTCAGGTCCCTGGTCTTTTGAGGGAAATCCAGGGTGCAAGACAGTAATTTGCTTGCCATCAACAGTTTGCAAGTTTTTGTCAAATAGCATGTTTTGCCAAACGTAATGTAAAATATTTTCGTGCATTGGTAAGAAATTATGATTTAAGAAAGTAAATAGTTAGATCACAAATCTTGTAAATTTTAAATTTATTTTTGTAAACAATATACAACATAAGCTTTTTTATTTTTTTTAAATATTCACAAATATTGTTCCGATAAAACAACCGACTACGATTTTAACATTTTAATTATTAGAGAAAAATGAGAAAGTTCGTCAACATCAATGGGAATAGCACTGGGAGAGGGTAGAGTGAACCCCAAAATTGCTGTTTTAGTTGATAGATTTTGCAGAATGCCGCTTTTTTCTTATATGAGAATAATGAGCAGCTTTGTTTTACCCCGAAAAACCAATAACTCGTTTGTATGCAGGCATTCTGTTATTGCTATTACGAAATATTTTTAGGCTTTTAAAAGTACACAAAACGATACAATTGCCTAATTTACTATTTTTTACAAGGCTAAAGTCTAAATAAAAAATTAAGGGCTGCTTGTAAACAAGCAGCCCTTAATTAGTTCCACGAACAAAATGCTGTTTTTTATGCTGGTTCGTGGGTATTTTGCGAATCAGATTCTTGACCTGACTTAGTGTCGGGTTGAATATCTGTTTGGCTTTGCTCGTGGTCGCTTTGTGGTTGCTCTTGCTGTTTTTTCTTGACGCTGATAACTTCGCGAATAACCTCTTCTTTTTCTTTATCAAATGGTCTTTTACCCAAAATCTTCTCAACGTCGTCTGTGAAAATAACTTCCTTTTTATACAAAAGCTCTGCTAACTGTTTAAATTTTTCCATATTATCCAGAAGTATCTGTTTTGCTCGCTTATACTGTTCGTTAACAATGCGTTTAACTTCATCGTCGATAATTTCAGCGGTTTTCTCACTATATGGTTTTTGAAACGTATAATCTACCTGGCCAGAAGAGTCGAAAAAGCTAAGATTTGGCAATTTATCACTCATTCCCAAAAAGGCAACCATTGAATAAGCACGTTTTGTGGCGCGTTCCAGATCGTTCATTGCGCCGGATGAAACTTCGTTGAAAATAACTTCCTCAGCTGCACGACCTCCGAGTAAGGAACAAATTTCATCCTGAAATTGACGTAAAGTCACCAAATTACGCTCTTCAGGCAAATACCATGCGGCGCCTAATGATTTTCCGCGAGGAACTATCGAAACTTTTATCAAAGGCTGACCATACTCTATAAGCCAACTTACAGTAGCATGACCGGCTTCGTGATAGGCTACACGTTTTTTCTCTTCCTGGCTAATAAGCTTATGTTTTTTCTCCAACCCGCCGACGATTTTATCTATAGCATCGATAAAATCGTCCATTCCAATACAATTCTTATCTTTGCGAGCAGCTATTAAAGCAGCTTCATTACAAGCATTTGCAATGTCAGCACCAGAAAATCCTGGAGTTTGCTTTGCCAAAGATGATAAATCTACGTCTGGACACAGCTTTAGTGTACGTGTGTGAACTTTAAAAATTTCCTCACGTTCCTTGAGATCTGGCAACTCTAAGAAAATTTGACGATC
>WFZV01000099.1 GCA_015489395.1 Bacteroidales bacterium | reverse complement strand
GGATTATTGATCCAATTGCCGTTTATTTCGTGGATGTGGTTGTCGCAATTGTCGTTTTACCAGTCAGTCAAAAAGAAATGGCGCTGGCGATGCCAGCGCCGCTATTGCCGCTAAAGTATATAAAACCTTTACTCGTAATGAGACTCTGGACTAACGTTAATTGAAAGTAAAATGAAGATAATCAGTAGTTTGCTCCATCAAAGAAGATTTAAACATAATCATAAAAAACAGTCAGATTAAAAAAACAACACCAAAACACTCCAAAGTGTTTATAATAAACAGATTACGTTTCTTAGCGTTAAATCATTCCAATCAAATCAAGCACAAATAATACTACTCCCATAATTATCAGCGTTGCAGCAACAATCTTGGTTAGCTCCGGTATGAAAAGCAAAGCACCCAGGATAATGAGCAAAACCCCTATCAAAGCATAACGACCAATCGTGGTCTTAGTATGCCTGGGAGCAAGCTTTTTGATAACTGCAGACGGAGAAAAATTTTCAACTTTTGTGAAAACAGTCTTTTTCTGAGCTTTTGCCTGTACAGTGCTATGTTCCACAGTGCCAAAGCTTAAATTGACCGCCAGGATTAATGTCAATAAAAAAATAATTTTTTTCATGGTCCGGGATTTTTTTGGTTTTTAGCTATAACAAAGTTAAGAAATTAATTGAAAATCGGGTTAGATGGCGGCACATTTTTTTCATCTGCGATTTTGAGCAAATACTGTCCATACTGGTTTTTCTTCAGAGGTTGAGCCAACTTGATGAGTTGACGCCTGGAAATAAAGCCTTTACGATATGCAATTTCTTCGATACAAGCAATTTTCAATCCCTGACGGCGCTCGATTGTTGCAATGAAATTCGAAGCATCTAACAAGCTCTCATGCGTCCCTGTATCCAACCATGCAAAGCCACGACCAAGAAGTATGACTTTCAAGCGGTTTTCCTGGAGATAGAGGTTGTTTAAATCAGTGATTTCCAGCTCTCCACGTTTTGAAGGCTTGAGGGATTTTGCTTTCTCGATAACATCGCTGGAATAGAAATACAGACCTACCACAGCAAAGTCAGATTTAGGCTTTTTAGGCTTTTCTTCGATGCTAATTACATTGCCGTTTTTGTCGAATTCAACTATTCCGTAACGCTGCGGCTCACTGACACGGTAACCGAAAATCACAGCTCCGTCCTTGACAGCCGCTGCTTGCTCCAGAATTTTTGTAAAACCATACCCGAAAAAGATATTGTCGCCAAGGATTAAGCTTACGTTATCGTTGCCGATAAAATCTTCTCCAATGATGAAAGCCTGGGCAAGGCCTTCGGGTTTGGGTTGTACTGCGTAAGAGAGGCTAAGTCCCAATTGGCTGCCATCACCTAAAAGTTCCTGGTACAGATGTATGTCGCGTGGTGTCGAGATTATCAGGATTTCGCGAATACCTGCCAGCATCAATGTCGATAGCGGATAATAAATCATGGGTTTGTCATAGATGGGAATAATTTGTTTTGAAATGCTTAAAGTTGCTGGATATAAGCGAGTTCCACTCCCACCTGCTAAGATTATGCCTTTCATTGGTTTGTATTTGAGGTTTAAATGTGAATAGCTTTTCCGAGTCCGGCTTCAGCTGCTTCCATGATAGCTTCAGAGAAAGTCGGATGCGGATGTACAGATTTAGCGATGAAATGGTCTGTAACGTCGGCGCGCATTGCTACAACCAATTCGCTAATCATGTCTGTTGCGTTGTGACCTATGATGTGTGCGCCGATAAGTTGGTCATTGTCAGCGTTAAAAATTAGTTTCACGAAGCCGTCGCGGCTGCCGTAAGCTGTGGCTTTGCCCAATGCAGAGTATGGAAATTTGCCAATTTTGTAGTTTATACCCTGTTTTTTCGCCTGTTCTTCTGTGAGACCAACGCTTGCTATTTGCGGTTCGATGAAAATTCCCGATGGGATAGTGTTATAGTCAATAGGCTTTGGATTCTGTCCTGCCATGTGTTCGACGGCAGTAATGCCTTCAGCGCTTGCGACGTGGGCCAGAGCCGGGGTTGGGATAATATCGCCGACAGCGTAGATATTTGGCACGTTTGTCTGGTAAAATTCGTTTACGACTATTCGTTTTTTCTCGGTTTTAATACCCAGGTTATTAAGGCCTAAATTTTCAGTATTTGGGTCAATTCCGACAGCAAGGAATGCAACGTCAGCCTGTAATTGTCCTTTAGTGCCTTGTTGGTCGTAATTGATTACGAGCTGGTCAGCAGCAGTATCGATTTTTGTGATTTGTGTATTGGTTAAAACCTTGATTCGTTTACGTTTAAGTATTTTTTCGACTTCTGCGGAGATTTCCGGGTCCATGAGCGGTACTACTCGCGGCAGTATTTCGACAATCGTCACCTGACTGCCCATTGCAGCATAAAAGCTACCCAATTCCACGCCTGTAGCGCCTGAACCAATGACAATTAGGCGCTGTGGCAGGAAGGAGGGATTTAACATGTGCCGATAACCCCAGATTTTTTGACCATCGATAGTGATATTAGGTAATTGCCGGGACTTTGCACCTGTAGCAAGCAAGATGTAATCTGCTGTGATTTTTTTTGTTTCGTCTTGATTTTGTACTTCAACGGTATGATTGTCAATGAGTTTTCCGTGTCCGTGGATAAGTTGTATATTGTTTTTCTTAAAAAGATATTCGACGCCTTTACTGACCTGTCGCGCAACTTGACGGCTACGCTGGATAATTCTTTGAAAATCAGGCTTAACGTCCTGTGCTGAAATACCGAATTTAGCAGCGGTTTTAGCAGTTTCCAGTACTTCGAGGCTTTTCATAAGGGCTTTGGTAGGAATGCAGCCCCAGTTAAGGCATATACCGCCTACTTCACTGCGTTCGACAACAGCTGTTTTTAGACCCAATTGCGATGCTCGTATTGCAGCTACATAACCGCCTGGACCACTGCCGATTACAATGAGATTGTAATCCATAGTTTTGTGAATTATTTTTTGGCTAAAATACTAATTTTACAGGATTTTTACGATGATTTTGGGGATTTAATTTTTGTCTGAATCTTTTTTAATTTTTTAAAAATGTATATTTGCAAGTAGAATTTCTAAAACTTTGCAATATGAAGAAATTACTGTTTTTGTTTGTAGCATTGGGCTTAACTTCAATGCTTTTGGCGCAAAAGGATACTACGAAAAAACAAGTGCCTACGGGCATAAAATTAGGCGGTATTGTACCGGCAATTTCCTACAACACTGATGTCGGATTTCGTTATGGCGCGTTGATGAATATTTACGATTGGGGTGATGGTTCGTTATATCCGGATTATTTGCGTTCTCTGTATCTGGAAGCATCGAAAACCACCAAGGGAAGCGGTCAGTTAATTGTGGAATACGACGACAAAGCATTTTTAGGCTCAAATATCAGATTGATTGGAAACCTTGGTTATTATGTGGAGCAAGCGCTTGATTTTTACGGGTTTAACGGTTATGAGTCGGTATTTCATTTAAATTGGATGACCACAGGTGATTCGAATTATGTTTCGCGCATGTATTATCGTTTAGACCGCCGTGTATTGCGGGCTGTCGCTAATTTGCAGATTCCGATTGAAGGTAAGAAAATTAGAGGCTATGCTGGACTTGGATTTTTAAATTTTCGTTTAAATTCGGTTAATGTTGATAAAATGAACAAAGGCCTTCCGGCTGACAAGCAGCTACCATCGCCCGACACTGTACCAGGACTTTACGAGTTATATCAAAAATGGGGTGTAATTACACCAGCCGAAGCTCATGGCGGTAAAATTGGCATGATTAGATTAGGACTGATTTACGATACACGCGACAATGAACCTATGCCAAACCGTGGTATCTGGACAGAAGGCATTTTAATCGGCGCAACAGACTTTGCCCACAGCGGATATACGTATTTGCAGTTTGTAGCCACACATCGTCAGTATTTTACGATTTTTCCAAAGCGTTTGATTTTTGCTTACCGTCTGTCCTGGAGTCAGATTTTAGCAGGGAAAGCGCCATTTTACATGTTGCCGTGGTACCACAGCACAAAAAACACAATGGAAGACGCATTTGGCGGGGCTAAGACCCTGCGTGGTATTATGCGAGACAGAATTATCGCAGATGGAGTGGCTTTTGGCAATGTTGAGCTGCGTTTTAGAGTTATAAATACCCGGATTTTAGGCCAGGATTTTTACGTTGCTTTAAGCTCGTTTGTCGATGGGGCAATAATTACAAAACGTCATGAATACAACCTTAACTTCCAATCGCCCGGCAATGGCCTGACACAAAGCGATTTCTTTAATTTTAACGCACAACAAGTCAAACGTCCGCACCTTGGCGTAGGTGGTGGCATCCGCTTTGGTTTGAACGAGAACTTTATCGTAGCTGTAGATTACGGAAAAGCGCTCAATGCCCAGGATGGTACGTCAGGTCTTTATATTGGGCTGAATTGGCTGTTTTAGTACGTAAGAGCTAAGATTTCGTAAATCCCAGGAGCAATTCTGAACGTTTTTAAATCAGTGAACAGCAGCAAAAACAATGATTTAGACGAAAATTCCTGATTTTGCGTTTTTACTTAACAAAATCCACGTACAAGTTTTGCTGCTTTTAGCTTGACGCACAGCTTTTTGACAGATAGAAGAGGGCTGGCCCTCCGGGCCAGCCCTCTTTTCGTTCGGAAACGGACAAACGCAAATTTTTCTGTTCATTTTACAGTTAAAACCTGTTTTTTTCAAACTTAGTTTCGTTAAATACTGTACATAATGTGCTGTTAAACAATAAAATGCAGCAAATTTAGAAAGCTGGTAGGTTAAAACTTCAACATTAATCGCACGAATCACGGAAATTGCTATTGTTATGGCAAATAGCACAAAACCCGACGAAAGGTAATAAGCAGAGCGTTAGATTTAACCATTAAAATCATAAAATATCCTTCAGTCATGCTGTTTTAAAATCCAAAATAATTCGTTAATTTTGAGTAAAAAATTAGCAGTTTTGGCAAAAATCTTTGACCCAACACGCAAAAAATACATAGAACTTACACCCGAGGAAGCCGTTAGGCAACAATTTGTAAGATTTTTGCAATCAAAGGGTTATCCAATTACGAATATTCGTACAGAACAAACACTCTTTGTAGGGCAGAAAAAATTTCGTGCAGACATTGTAGTTTATTATAGGCAAAAGCCGATTATGCTTGTAGAATGCAAATCGCCAAAAATTAAACTGTCATACGACACCCTGGAACAAATCTGGAAATATAATTATGCCATTGGTGCAAAATTTTTAGTTTTAACAAACGGAAAAAATATTTTATTTTGTAAAATTGAAAACAATCAATGCAAATTTTTGCCAGAATTTTTGTCATGGCAACAATTAACAGAACAGTCTGGTTCTGACTCTTAAAAACCAAATTTTTAAACCTTTGCAGCAGTGACCATAAGGACAAAATTACCACTATATAGCACTTTAATCTTGTTATTTGCGATTTTGATTTTGTCTGTGTTTTCTTACATCAATTTTAAAAACTACGTAGAAAAATCTATTAAAGACTATCGTCGCGAGCAAACCAACTTGATAATCAATCACTTAAAAGATATTGTCAACATTGCTTACCGCATGATTGACCAGAGTTACAAGGTTTCGGCCGAGGAGATAAAGCGAAATTATGGTTTCAGCAAGTTAGACACTATTCCAGAGGATATCGCACGAATGATAAGGATTAACCTGCTTAAAATCACTGTTTCACAGCTACGAACACTCAGATTCGGTAGGGACGGTTACCTGTGGATTAACGAGTTTGACCCGCCGTACACAGTAATTATGCACGGAACAAAGCCGGAACTTGAAGGTAAATCATGGGTTTTCTTTATACCAGGCACTGACATTAACGTGTATAAAGCTTTTCACGACTCAATAGTGGCAGGTGGCGGAGCAGGCAGGGTTTCATACAGTTTCTACAAACCAGACTCGAAAAAATTTGTACCTAAAATTTCCTGGGTAAGACTGTACAAACCGCTTCGCTGGGTCATAGGTACAGGTGTTTACGTAGAAGAAATCGATAAGATGGTTGCGCAGAAACGTAAAGAGTTGCGGCACCGTTTGCGCGTTATGACTAATTATGTTATTGCTATTGCAGTAATCATGCTTAGCATTTCGACAATCCTGATTTATTTGCTTGCCCGCTCTATTACAGACCCTCTTGAACAGATCAAAAATCTTATGAGTAAAATGGCGCTGGGACGCATTGTCGAACCACCTAAATTAGGCCGCAAAGACGAAATTGGACAGATGAACCAATCCCTTGCTCGCTTGATCGAAGGATTTAAACGTTATGCTAAATTCGCAGACGAAATCGGTAAAGGAAACTTTGATGCTCAGTTCACACCTTTGAGCAGTTATGATGTTTTGGGACGAGAATTACTGTTGATGCGCGATCGCCTGGTTGAAGCTCGTAAAAAAGAATTAGAACAAATCGAACAGGAGAAAAAACGACACTGGGTCTCCACTGGTGTGTCGATGTTTAGCGAAATAATTACCTCGCATTCTGCTGATATAGAGAAACTTTGCGATGTTGTTCTGCAAAAGCTTCAGGACTATGTCGGAGCTGAAGTTGGTGGTATTTATCTGGTAAAATTCAACGAAGAAAATCCGCAAGAGCGTCCTTACTTAGAACTGGTTGCCACTTATGCTTATAATCGTAAAAAAATCATGAAAAAACAACTGGAAATCAACGAAGGCCTTGTCGGAGCCTGCGTCACAGAACGCCAACCAATTTACATTACAGATATTCCTAAAAACTACATCCAGTTGACGACTGGACTTATTGGAGCTAAGCCTAAAAACATCTATATTTCGCCAATAAAATACGAATTTAAAGTCTTTGGAGCTATTGAATTGGCGAGTGTAAAGATTTTCGACGAATACCACAAACAACTTATTGACCAGGTAGCCCAGGCATTAGCCGTTGCCCTATCCACACATCCGTACTATATTGATAAAAATTTAAATGTCGATGACTGGTTCTAAACTCTATTTAGTCCCTACGCCCATAGGAAACTTAGCAGACATGACTTTTCGAGCTGTAGAGGTACTGAAACAAGTTGATACTATTCTGGCAGAAGACACCCGCACCACCCAGGTTTTACTTAAGCATTACAACATTGAATATAAGCGGATTCAGTCGTTCCACAAGTTTAACGAACACAAAATCGTTGATCAGATTGTCCAGCGTATAAAATCAGGTGAAAGTATGGCATTGGTTACAGATGCAGGAACTCCTGGAATTTCCGATCCAGGGTATTTGCTGGTCAAAAAGTGTATTGAAAGCCAGGTGGCTATCGAAGCATTACCCGGAGCCACGGCTTTTGTCCCTGCATTGGTTTTGTCTGGTTTACCAACGGACAGGTTTGTTTTCGAAGGTTTTTTGCCTCACAAAAAAGGCCGTCAGAAACGCCTTAAACAACTAATCGACGAGCCAAGGACAATGATTTTTTATGAGTCGCCACATAGACTGCTCAAGGCTTTGAAAGAATTTGAAACTTACTTTGGCCCTGAACGCAAAGCAGCTGTTGCTCGCGAGTTAACCAAAGTTTTCGAAGAAGTAAAACGTGGCACTTTGTCTGAATTGTATGAATATTTCTCGAACAAGGCGGTTAAAGGCGAGATAGTTATTGTTGTCCAGGGAAAACCGTCGAAGTAATGAAAGTCTGGGAGAAAATAGGCCTGAGTATTTTATTGCTGTTTTTGGTTTTGTTAAGTTTTGTCTTTGTTTTGCCTCTTGGTTTAGAAAAAGTTATAATTCCCTATTGGACACGCCGTTATAGCAAAAGTTCGACCATAAATATTAGCTATGATTCTGTAAAAGTCCAATTATTCTCGACATATCCCTATTTTCAGATCAGGTTTGACAGTCTAACGCTCACAGGTAAAGGCGAATTCTGGCAGGATACGTTATTTACCTGTAAATCAATAGTTTTTTTGTTTAAATTAAAAGACCTTGAGTCTGCCAAAAATGGTTTACATGGCATTGAAGCTGATTTGTATGGGCCAAAATTCAATCTTTTGGTCGATAGCAGCGGCAGGGCTAATTACGATGTTAGTTTTTCGTCCAGTGCTGATTCAACGACTGAGTATTTGATTACGTTTGATAAAGTTTATTTGAACGATGCAAGTTTTATTTACCTGGATAATGAGAGCGATATTTTGACTTATTCGCCTAAAATTCAGGCTTATCTTAGTAATTTTCAGTTTTCCAGTAGCAGGGCGATCTTTAACACGTCATTATTTGTTAAAGATTTTTATTTCAAAATCGGTAAAATCTGGCTTATACGTAACATAACTTTTTCCATAGATGACGGATATTATGCAAATATCTTTCCTTTTGGACGAGATGATTATTTTTTCTACGGCAATATTACTATAAACCAGTCGCTTAGGCTGAATTTCAATGGAGTTTTTAAGAATTGGAACTTCCTTGCGTCAAAACCTTATTATGATTATTCGTTAAAAATCCAGAATCTCTCGACAGATTTTAAGGATTTCGTAAGCGCGCTGCCGTATTTTTACCGTGATACAAGTTTAAATTTCAATGCTTCGGGTGACTATTTTTTTAAGTTCAAATACATTGATAAATATTTTTATTCTCATGGTCAAAAAGTGGATACCAGCTACACCAGAGCTGATTTTAGCATTGTCAATGGTCGGCTGCATATTGCTTCATTTCGCGATACGCTGTATAACATAAATTTACACGGCAGAATCGTCAAAACCTCAAAGACCAACGTATTTTTAGATTATGCAAGTTTCTTTCTGGTTAAAAATTATTTTTATTTAAAATCATTTCACATCAACCATCGCAATAACCGACTGTATTTAAAGGGATTAGCTTATTCCCGATTTAATCTGGACGAGATTAAAAACTTTATGCCTTTGAATTATAAAATTTCTGGCCTTCTTCAGCTCAATCTCAAGTTAAATGGCTTTTTGAATTACAATAAACTGTCTGACCTTTCAAACCTTAATTTTACAGGCGATTTAGTCATAAAAAATTTTATATTGCAAAAAAAGTTTCGACTAATATCTAAGCAAATCTTAGCACAATTCAATTCGCAAAACATCCATTTGTTGGCAAACAATTTTTCGATTAATAAATTAAATTTCAATAGTCTTGAGCTTATTGCGGACAATTATTTACCATACATAGTTGCCAGATTTGATCCTCAACTAACACCTCAAAAGTTGAATCTTAAACTCTCTGCCTCTGCGCAGCAAATTGACTTAACCCAACTTCAAACACCTGCGAAATCTGCAAATACTACATCCTCATTGCCTTTACCACAAATCCCTGCGAATATTTCTTTAAAACTTAATTTAAGCATTAATCAACTAAAAACTAAATATTTAACCTTACATCGCAATGTATTATTCGCTCAAACGCAAAACAACAGCATAAAACTGATTTATAACGCACTGATTTATAAGCAAACTAACCTGTATTTATGGCTTATTTTAAACCATAAATCTCAAATCAAAGCAAAATACTACCTGGAACTCAATCAATTACCATTACGAAACTTAGCTAAACTGCCCGGCTTTAACACTGAAATTCAACCAATCTTAAGACAAACATCTGGTCAAATCAGCGTAAAACTCAATGGTACAGCAAAATTACTAAATCCAAACAATATAAAACTATGGCGATTTGACATTAACGGAAAACTTACATCGTCGAAAATCGCTCTGCCTCCACAAAAATCTAAAACTTTCTTGCGACTGGCTAAACTACTTAAAATAAACGATTTACAAAACCCGATTTTGAGCGGCATCGACTTTGATTTCAAAATCAACAACCAACAAATCAAACTGTTACCATCAAATTTTCTGATGAACAACCTGAAATCGCAAATCCATGGCTTTTACGATTTTCAAAGCGGACTGATGAGCGCTAAGCTAAAGCTCTACTTACCACCGTCATTGGCTTTACAAACACTGCACAAAGTCGTCTCTGGCCAAAAAGATTTAGCAGTAATCGTTAGGATTTACGGAAATATCTACAATCCAAAGCTTAGTCTTGGTTCGAATTTGCTCAAAAAAGACATAAAAACTTACACTCCACAAACTATTAACATGACTTTCAAACAAGATTCAATACTTGCACAATCCCACGTCAGAGCCGACTCAATAATAAAACAAGCAAAACTTAAAGCACAAAAAATCATTGACAGCGCACGCACCGAACAATTAAAAATCTACCGCCAGGCCGAACAACAAATCCAATCACTCAGACAATCTGGCAAATACACAAAACACCGGGCTAAAAAAATCATACGAAAAGCCCGCCGCCGCGCCCGTAAAATCATGCGACAAGCCCTGAAAAAACATGATAAAATCCTGCGACAAGCTTATCGATTGGCAAACTCTCTTAAACATTCTGCCAACCAACAAAATAGAAAAATACAACGCTCAATAAAACAACAAATTAAGCCAAAACGAAAAAAGCATAAACTCCACAGAAAAATAAAACTTTTAAAACTCAAAAAACATAAACCACAATAAAGGCAATTTTTGTATTAAGTACGAAGTTTTACTAATTTAGCAAAAAATAATCACAACTGGAATGTCGCCAACATCCGCCATAATTCTTTACTTAAGCTTATTTATCGTCATTTTCGTCGTTATCATTATATTTTTGATTTTCAGACAGAACAAAATTATAACTGGACTTTACAATTATATTACGAAAATCGACAAAGATTTACAGCAACTTAAAGAAGCGGACAAAGCTGTCATACGTAAAATGATTTCTGACGATGCTGTAAGCCGCATATTTCCTTACCATTACAACCCAGATCTGAAAGCAGCTAAATTAGCCCGACGAAAAGAAATTCTTTACGATGCAGACCAGAAAATAACGCAAAACTTAGAAAACGTCGGAAATGTTATAGGTCTGAAAGTGCTGGACAAGTTAGGAGTTTTGATGATTCTTATTGCTTTGATTTTCTTAGTTGGCCTTGGCATTCAGTACAATTGGATAAACTCGATTGGCCAGGTATTTTTCGGAATATTAATCGCTGGTGTGTTACTGATTTTCGGTTATTTGTTCAAATCGAAATTTCCAAAGCTGGCATCTGTCCTTTTTGGTGGCGGTTTTTCCTCGCTGATTTTTACAACATTTTCAGCTTTTTACCAATACGATTTAATTCCTCTCTGGGTAGCTTATCTTCTGGTCGTACTGGTTATTGGCATATCTGTGATTGTAGCAGTTGTTTCAGGCGATAATGAAGTGGCTGTTTTGACTTTTGCTGCAGGTTTTATCGCACCTTTGACAGTGAATTTCGCAGGACAGGATTATAAATTGTTGTTTGTTTACGTTTTGCTCCTGGACCTGGGAGTATTAGTATTTGATTATTTCCGTAAAAGTCTGTTTATCAACTTGTTAACATTTATTTTCACGTTTTTGATTTATGGTATCTGGCTGATTGAAAAGGTTTTAAAGCCTAATCCCGACATACCGTTTGGCGGTTCAATGCTTTTTTTGACATTGTTTTATCTTTTAGTTTTCATCGCAATAATTCTCAACAACATAAAAGAAGGCCGCAAATTTATCGGTTTAGAGTTTAGTTTATTAATTTCCGCCACAGCAACTTATTACACAGCAGGTTACATAATTATCGACAAATTAGGGCTTGATTATAAAGGCATTTTTACATTGTGGATTGCAGTGATAAATTATACGTTCTTTTTGATTTTGTATCCAAAACGCAACTTTGACCGCAGGATATTGAATCTGTTTCTGGCCATTACAATGATGTTTTTCGGCCTGGTTGTGCCTGTTCAATTAATGGGAAAATCGCCGACATTAGTTTGGGCTTTGCAGGCTATCTTGCTGATGTTTATTAGTATAAAAGCAGATTTAAATGGCATGAAATTAGGTTCTCTGGAGCTTACAGTGCTAATGTTAGGAAGTTTGTTCTATGACCTGTACGATCAGTATGTGGGGACCGTAAGTAGTATTGAGCCTGCAAGTTCGTCATATCTAAGGACTTTTATTTCAACGACTTTAGCTGTTTTCTCGCTATTTGCAAATGCTTATTTGTTGAAATTTGAGAAAAAGGACTATTTTGGTGTAAAGTTTTTGCCTAAAAAAGTCTATCAGGGCATTTTAGTTACACTTGGATTTTTGACGTTTTACATAACTGTAAGATTAGCAATAATTTACTCAGCGATTCAGATTTACGACGACCGTGCGGTTATAAAGTTGTTTTTAAGTTTGTTCAATTATTCATTATTGTTAATTCCAGCTTTCATTGCATTGTTCGTGAATAAAAAGGCTATTGATTACGCAGCGATTGCATCGTTTCTCGTGGCTTATACTCTGTATGTGTTTACATACGTTGGCAGCTGGGCAGATTTGCGAAATGAGTATTTGCTAACCGGCGATGTATCGCGGTTTATTTACAATTTGCATTATGTTTCTGCCGTTATGTTGGCG
>WFZV01000098.1 GCA_015489395.1 Bacteroidales bacterium | reverse complement strand
GGCTAGAGCAGCTGATTTGTAATCAGCAGGTCGGGGGTTCGAGTCCCTCCACTGGCTCTTGTTAAGTCTGTTAGGGGTGAAGGCGGGCGTAGCTCAGTTGGTAGAGCGTCAGCCTTCCAAGCTGAAGGTCGCGGGTTCGAGGCCCGTCGCCCGCTCAACTTGAGCCAATGTAGCTCAGTTGGTAGAGCACCACCTTGGTAAGGTG
Organism: Bacteroidales bacterium; assembly: GCA_015489395.1. Taxonomy (GTDB): domain Bacteria; phylum Bacteroidota; class Bacteroidia; order Bacteroidales; family S143-33; genus S143-33. The sequence goes on along the minus strand of WFZV01000098.1, from coordinate 4,105 downwards.
GGGGTCACGGGTTCAAGTCCCGTCATTGGCTCGAAAGAGAGTAAAATTTGTATAATTAAATCTTCAAACATTAATAACTATGGCTAAGGAAAAATTTGTAAGAACCAAACCGCACGTTAATATCGGTACGATTGGCCACATTGACCATGGTAAGACTACTTTAACAGCTGCTATTACAAAAGTTTTAGCAAAGAAAGGATTGGCAGAGTACGTTGATTTCGACAAGATTGACAATGCACCAGAAGAAAAAGAACGTGGTATTACTATTAATACCGCACACGTAGAGTACGAAACAGAAAAACGTCACTACGCACACATTGACTGCCCAGGTCACGCTGACTATATTAAGAACATGGTTACTGGTGCAGCTCAGATGGACGGTGCTATTTTGGTTGTAGCTGCTACTGACGGTCCAATGCCTCAGACACGTGAACACGTACTTTTGGCTCGTCAGGTTAACGTTCCTGCAATGGTTGTTTTCATTAACAAAGTTGACCTGGTTGACGATGAAGAATTGTTGGATCTGGTTGAAATGGAAGTACGTGATTTGTTGAACTTCTATGAATACGATGGTGACAATGTTCCAGTTATCCGCGGATCAGCACTTGGCGCATTGAATGGCGAACCACAGTGGGAAGAAAAGATTCTGGAATTAATGGATGCAGTTGACAACTACATTCCAGACCCAGTTCGTGATATTGACAAGCCATTCTTGATGCCAGTTGAGGACGTATTCTCAATTACAGGTCGTGGTACTGTTGCTACAGGACGTATTGAGCAAGGTGTTATTCACGTTGGTGATCCTGTTGAAATCGTAGGTCTTCGTAAAGACCCAAAACCATTGAAGTCTGTTGTTACAGGTGTTGAAATGTTCCGTAAGATTCTGGATGAAGGTCAGGCTGGTGACAACGTAGGTTTGCTTTTGCGTGGTATTGAAAAGAGCGAAATTAAACGCGGTATGGTAATCGCTGCTCCAGGCACAATTACTCCACATACACATTTTAAAGCTCAGGTTTATATCTTGAAGAAAGAAGAAGGTGGTCGTCATACACCATTCCACAATCACTATCGTCCACAGTTCTACTTACGTACATTGGACGTAACTGGTGAGATTATTCTTCCGGAAGGCGTAGAAATGGTTATGCCTGGTGATAACCTCGAGATCGAAGTTAAATTGATTTATCCTGTTGCTTTGAACAAAGGTTTGCGTTTCGCAATCCGTGAAGGTGGACGTACAGTAGGTGCTGGACAGATAACTGAGATTATCGAATAATCTTTTTTGTGCAGAGTTTCTGCTGAGGTAGAAACTCTGCACCCTTCGACACGGGAGTAGCTCAGTTGGTAGAGCAGCGGACTCCAAATCCGCAGGTCGGGCGTTCGAGTCGCTCCTCCCGTGCAATTTTTTTCTGTATTTTTTTAAATTTACAATTTTACGACGATGCGTAAGTTAATCGCATATTTGAAGGATGTTTATGATGAGATGGTTCATAAAGTAACATGGCCAACGTGGGAAGAATTACAAGTGCAGGCTCTTGTAGTGATAATCGCAACAACAATTATTGCAACTGTTGTTTTGATTTTAGACATTACGTTCAAGGGTATAATGCAGGCGATTTATAGTATGTTTTACTAAAATTTAAATCATGAGCGAAAACAAAAACATAGATAATACACAGGATAAAGAAAATCAGGAACAATCGCAGACAGCCAAGCGTTGGTACGTATTACGTGCAATTAGTGGTAAAGAGAAAAAAGTAAAGGAATACATCGAAGTTGAATTATCTCGAAATAAAGAATTAGCGCAGTACATCAGTCAGGTATTAATACCTACTGAAAAGGTTATTGAGTTTAGGAAAGGAAAGAAAATCGTTAAAGAACGAAATTTTTATCCTGGATATGTTTTGGTGGAAGCAGCTTTGGTGGGCGAAGTGCCTCATTTTTTGCGCAATGTACCGAATGTAATTAGTTTTGTTGGAGAAGATAAAGGCAAAAAGCCAGTTCCATTACGCAACGATGAGGTTAAACGTATTTTAGGTTATGCAGATAAATTGCAAGAAAGCGAGGAAGCTCTTGAGCAAGAATTTCAGGTTGGTGAGACTGTCAAAGTAATCGATGGACCATTTAATGGTTTTGTGGGAGTTATCGAACAGGTTAATAATGAAAGAAAAAAACTTAAAGTCGTAGTTAAGATTTTTGAACGTCGTACACCAATAGAGCTGCGTTTTAACCAGGTAGAAAAAGAAGAATAAAAAATTTTTTTAATCAAAAATAAAGCAAACAATAAAGAAAAATGGCTAAAAAAGAAGTAAGTGCAATAATAAAATTGCAGATACCAGGTGGACAGGCGAACCCAGCACCTCCAGTAGGACCAGCTCTGGGTGCTAAGGGTGTGAATATCATGGATTTTTGCAAGCAGTTTAATGCGCGTACTGAGAAGTATAAAGGTAAATTAATACCTGTAGTAATTACGGTTTACAAAGACAAGAGTTTTGAATTCGTAACAAAAGCGCCACCTGTACCAGTTCAACTTAAAGAAGCAGCTGGTATTGAGAAAGGTTCACCACAACCTAATGCCCAGAAAGTAGGGAAAGTTACCTGGGAGCAGGTACGCCAGATTGCAGAAAACAAGATGCAAGACATGAATTGCTTTACAATCGAAGCAGCAATGTCTATGGTAGCTGGCACAGCACGTTCTATGGGTATTGTTGTTGAAGGCGAAAGACCATTTTAAACATAAATAAACGATGGGAGCACGTTTAACAAAAAAACGCAAGCAAGCGTTAGAAAAAATCGAAAAAGGCAGGCTTTATTCCATTGATGAGGCAGCTAAATTAGTGAAAGAAATCGCTTACGAGAATTTTGACTCGTCGATAGACCTGGCAGTGCGTTTGGGGGTTGACCCACGTAAAGCAGACCAAATGGTGCGCGGTACCATCGTTTTACCACACGGTATTGGTAAAGAGAAAAAGGTACTGGCTCTTGTTCTTCCAGAGCAAGAGGAAGAAGCTCGCAAAGCTGGAGCTGATTATGTTGGTCTGGATGAATACATTGAAAAGATCCAGAAAGGTTGGTTGGATTTCGACGTTGTTGTTGCTACTCCACAGGCAATGCCTAAAGTTAGTAAGGTAGCACGTATTCTTGGGCCGCGTCGTTTGATGCCGACTCCAAAAGCTGGCACTGTTACAGATAAGATTGGACAGGCTGTTAAAGAGTTCAAGCGTGGACGTATCACATTTAAGGTAGATAAAGCTGGTAATGTTCACGTACCAGTAGGACGCAAGTCGTTTGAACCCGAGAAAATCGCAGAGAACGTTAATGAATTTTTGAACTATTTGATTAAAATAAAGCCTGCAGCAGCGAAAGGTACTTATATGAAAAGTATCCACCTCTCTTCTACTATGAGTCCAAGTATTCCTATTGATCCAAAATCAATCAAACGTACTTAATTTTTTAGGCCATGACAAGAGAAAAAAAGGAACAACTCATCCAGCAGATTGTCGAGCTACTCGAGCAATATCCTCATTTTTATCTGGTAGATATTTCAGATTTGAATGCAGCTGATACGACTTTATTACGTTATAAATGTTTTCAGAACAACATTAAGTTGATTGTTGTAAAAAACACGTTGTTACAAAAGGCATTTGAGCGAGTAAATAGGGATTATAGCGAACTATATGATGTTTTGAAGTATCATACAGCTATAATGTTTACCGAGGTAGCGAATGCACCAGCACGTTTGATCAAAGAATTTCGTAAAGACCATGAAAAGCCTGTTTTAAAGGCTGCTTATGTACAAGAAGTCGTTTATATCGGCGATGATCAGCTCGACACATTGGCTACTATTAAGTCTCGTGAAGAAATGATAGCAGACCTTGTACTTCAATTGCAAGGTCCTATGCATACAGTTCTTAATCAATTAAATTCTGGTAAGGACATCCTAGCTCGACTAGTTAAAGCACTCGAAGAGAGAGCTGCGTAATTGGCTTTCTCATTCGGTTAATTTAACAATTTTTAATCTTTTAATTATTTTTTAAACTTTAAACCACAAAACAAATAACGATGGCAGACCTGAAAGCATTAGCAGAACAGCTGGTTAACTTAACAG
>WFZV01000097.1 GCA_015489395.1 Bacteroidales bacterium | reverse complement strand
GTTAAAGCTATTTATTTGTACAACTTTGCCAAAGAAATCAAATGGCCTAATCTTAACTATATCGATACATTTCGCATTGCTATTTTATCAACGAATAATAATCTTTATTTTATTCTTAAAAAATTAGAAAAACAGCGAAAAATTTGGTCAAAACCTGTCCGTGTAATTCGCAGTAGTGATTTGAAAACATTGCTTAATGCCAATCCACAAGTTATATACGTTTCACCTGAATTTAACCCACAAATAAAGTCACTTTACGTAGAAGTTTACAACAAACCCATCTTATTGGTGACAGACCAGTTAGACAAGTTTATTTACACAATGATAAATTTTTATCTTCAAGACAATAAAATCTATTTTAAAATAAACACAGAGAACTTGAAAATAGCCGGACTTGAACCCAGCGACAACCTTTTGATTTACGGTGGTTCGTCGTATGATATTCTTGAGATGTTCAGGCAAAAAGAAAGTGAATTGCGTTCGGCACAAAAGTCTCTGGAAATCCAGCGAAAAAAATTAGATAGCCTCCAGCGTTTATACGCTTTGCAAGAAAGTACTTACACAGCTTTAAAACGTCAATATCAACTTGCTCTCAAATTTAAAGAAGATTCAGTACAAAAAGTAAAACAAAACCTTGATAGCTTGCTTAAACTTGAGTATGAGCGAGAAAAACTTTTGAACTTAAGCAGAGACCAGTTATTGCTAACTCAGCAAAAAATCAAGCAATTTAAAGACAAAATCGAGCGGCAACGGAAATTTTATCATGAACAGCTTAAAGTAATTGAGCGTAATAAAAAAATCATAGCAGCACAACAAGCTTCGCTTAGCCGTTATCAACAAGTTGTTGAAGCTCAAAGGCGACGGATTCTTTACTTGATAATCATTATTTTTCTGCTGGTCGTTTCATCCACGATAATTATTGTTATTTATCTGGATAACCGTCGTCTGGCTAAAGAACTTGAAAAACGAAATAAAGAAATTGCTGCACAGTCCGAGGAACAAAAACAATTAATCGATGAATTGGAACGTTTGTCCATTGTTGCACGAGAGACAGATAACGTGGTCTATATCATTAATCCGAACGGCAAAATCACCTGGGTCAATGAAGCTTTGCAGCGAAAATACAATATTCCTCTCTTTGAAGTTATTGGGAAATCTTTCACTGAAGTACAAACATTAGGTGGTAGTATCGCTACAGAATTTTTCGAAAATTGTATTCAACAACGTTCATCCGTGGTCTATGAGACTAATTTCTTACTCAATGAGAAGCAGGAAAAGTGGATACAGGTTACTCTTACTCCAATTATCGAAGATGGAGAAATCGTTAATATTGTGGCCATTGATACTGACATTACGAATTTAAAAATGGCTTTGAAAAAAATCGAAGTTATTAACAAAATGCTCTTAGAACAGCAATCACTTTTAATCGCACAAAAACGCGAGATCGAAGAAAAAAACAAAGTCATTCAAAGCTCGCTGGAATATGCACTTACTATACAAAACGCAGTACTACCCGGTGAATCTATTTTAGCAAAATATTTTTCAGATTATTTCTTGATTTTTAAACCAATGCAAATTGTTTCAGGAGATTTCTATTGGTTTAACGAGCCACAAAAAGATGACGATTATATGTATCTTGTCGTTGCAGATGGAACAGGTCATGGCGTACCCGGAGCCTTCATTTCGTTGATTACAGAAAGACTTTTACACGAAGCTATTTATATGCTTAAAATCAAGGAACCCAGAAACATTTTAAAATTTTTAGACCAGGAAATTGACCGTCTGATTCTACATGACCAGGATTCAGAAAATCCAATGACAGGTGTTGATTTAGTGCTTCTTAGATTCAAAAAACTTGAGGACGATGAGTTCCAGGTGACTTTTAGCGGAGCAAAACGCCCTGTAGTCCTTTACCTACCAAATGCCTCTGATTTAGAATATTATAGAACCAGTCGACGCTCAATCAGTAATCCTGTGCAAATAAAATATGATACAGACTACGACCAAAAAACTATTATCGTCCCTAAAGACACTATTTTTTACTTATACACAGATGGTTACGTTGATCAGAATTGTTACAAAACAAATAAACGTATAGGCACAAAAAATTTTCTTACGATACTTTTGCACATCCGAAACTTACCTCTTAAAAAGCAAAAACAAATTCTCGAAGACTATTTAAGCATTTGCTTAACCAATCAATTACAGCGAGATGATATAACTATCTTAGCTGTTAAATTGTGATTGGGATTAGTTGTTTAGGTTTGTTGTATCAGGTGTGTACTTTATGCCAAACGGATAGTTGAGATTTTTGTAATCTTTCAAAATGACCTTTACATGCCCGTAGCGAGATTTGTATAAAATTTTTATTGGGATGTAATTACCATCGTCAGTAAACCAGATTTTTAGGTCGTCTTCACGTTTGATTAATTTTGTGTTTAAATCCTTGACAACAGGAACAAATAAAAGTGCTTTTACTCGGCCAAAACGTGTATGGATTTTTTGTTCTTTTTTATACCGGATTTTTAAAGGCAAAACATGGTCCTCCATGTAAATCGTAAGTACGATTATCTGATCTTTGTGCAGTGGATGGTTAAATAATTTTTTTCGAGCAAAATAAAAGGCGGAGAGCAAGTCCAGGATCGGAACCGGCACAGGCTTTTTACCGCTTTTCAAACTCCAGACATAACCGCTGTCTTGATTGAAAATTACGTCATTGTAATACCAATAGTGGTTTTCCTGTATTGTACGTGTTGCACGGATTGGAAAACCTGAAAACATGTCAAAATAACTCTCGTAAGTATCATGGATTCTGGCAAGAGCTTTAGCTGCTCCGGTGGTGTAAGCATCAGCTTTGGCATAATAAACAAAATCCTCTCCATTCTGCATTATATCCAGTGAGAGTGAAGCCTCGCCACCTTTAATAAGTCGATATTTGACAGAATAGAGCAGCTGCTCGCCTACTTTATACGCATTATGACTGTTGAGTGAGTCAATATTGAGGTAAATTTGCGCATGTGAGGTAAAAAGCAAAAAAAAGCCGATTGATAACGCAATTAATTTATTTTTCATTGGAGTCTGAGCCTTCTATTTTAAAAAAATTGTCAAGCAAGTTTTCAAATTGTTTTAATAATTCTTGTTTTTGTTGAACAGTAAGTTTAGGTTTTGCGTCATCATCTCCAGATTGTGTAAGATAAGAAACTGATACGTCTAATGCTTTTGCAATTTTAATAAGATTTTTAACGTTATACGCATTTGGGTCTTTACGAGCCAGCATCGCACGAAGACTAACGGTAGGTATTCCTGCCTCGCGTGCTAAGCGGGCTACAGACCATTTTTTTTGTTTCCTAAGTTCTTGTATTTTTGCAGTGATATTCATAAATTTTAAATTTTGTGATTTTGTTACTCAAATCTATAGTTTTTTATCAAAAAATGCTATGCCTTTAACAATTTTTTTTGATTAAATATTTTAAAATAACACTAAACAATGTTAGATTTTAACAATTTCTGGACTAAATTCAAGAAAAAGAGATACTTAATTATAAATTCTCTATTTTTTTTAATCGCTTATTTAGTTATTATCAATTTTTTACCATTAGAGAGAAAATTCCGATATGAATTTCAGAAAGGCCGTCCATGGCAACACGAGGACCTGATAGCTCCGTTTGATTTTCCTATTTACAAATTGCCAGAAGAGATACAGGCAGAAAAAGACAGTATCCTGCGTCATGTTAAACCATACTTTATCTATAATCAAACAGTTGAACAACAAATCTTAAACCAATTTTCAAAAGATTACCAATTAGCCTGGACAAATTTTTATAAGCAAGATTCTGCCTTGAGAGCAAATGATTATAATTACAGAAAAACCACACCAAGACCACGAAAAAAACTGTTTGACAAATACTTTAATCTAATCGAACGAAAATTGCATTTTATTTATCAAAGAGGAGTGCTTGATCCGGTGTCCATGCAAGAAGTTATGCCTAAATATGACGAAAATTCCCTGATAGTTATTTATCGTGATAATCTGGCTAAAACGTATAGTTTAGGTGAGATTTTTACCTTAAAAACTGCTTATGAATATTTGTACAATTATCTGGAGCAATTGAAAAAACAAAATCCTCGCAATGCTTACATTATACAGTTTTTCAGGGACATGGATTTAAATAAGTACATAGTTGCAAATTTGATTTTTAGTAAGTCAAAAACAGAAGAGTTGAAGCGACAAGCTCTGGCTAATATTTCAGAGACAATGGGTTTTGTTCAGGCAGGCGAGCGAATTATTTATAAAGGAGAAGTGGTTGATTTACAGAAATATCGTATTTTAATGTCATTAAAGCGAGAATATGAGCAATCAGCACTGTTAGGTTCGAGAAATATTCTGGTTTTAGGTACGGCAATAGTGGTCTTGATTTTGCTTATGACACTGGTTTTGTTCATTTACAACTACAAACCAGAAGTTTTAAAAGATACTCGTCAAAGTGGTCTGCTTTTGCTGTTAATTACACTTGTGGTGGTTGTTTCGAGTCTGGTAATAAAGAACAATACGTTTAATATTTACATTTTGCCGTTCGCCATAGTGCCGGTAATTGTCAAAGTTTTTTATGATGAACGAATGGCTTTGTTTGTGCATTTAACCATAATTTTCATCATAGGTTTTTATGCGCCAAATAGCTTTGAGTTTATCATTTTGCAGTTTGTCTCGGGCTATGCTGCGATATTTAGTTTGTCGAAATTAAGCCGTAGGGGTCAGTTGTACATTTCATCTGCAGGAGTTTTCCTGGCTTTTTCGATTTTATATCTGGGAATCGGCTTAATTCAGGAAGCAAGTTTGAAGAACATACGCTGGCAATATTTCTTGTATTTTGGCATTAATGCTTTGTTAGTTTTACTGGCTTATCCGTTGATTTATGCGTTCGAAAAATCCTTTGGGTTTATTTCTGACATGACACTAATTGAATTATCGAACACAAATAATCCTTTGCTCAGAAGGCTGTCAATGAATGCACCGGGTACTTTTCAGCATTCGTTGCAAGTGGCAAATTTAGCAGAATCAGCAGCAAATAAGATTGGAGCAAATTCGCTGTTGGTGCGAGTTGGGGCATTGTATCATGATATTGGCAAACTGTATGCACCGCTGTTTTTTATCGAAAATCAGATTTCAGGCGTAAATCCGCACGATAATTTAGATTTTGAGGAAAGTGCGCGGATCATTTTACGCCATGTCCCAGAAGGTGTAAAATTGGCACAAAAACATAACCTACCGCAGCAAATCATAGATTTTATTCGAACACATCATGGGACAACAATTGTTCAGTTCTTTTACAAACAGTATATCAAAACGTTTCCTGATCGTCTGGATGATGTTGATAAATTCCGTTACCGCGGACCAAGGCCATTTTCCAGGGAAACAGCCATTGTAATGATGTCCGACTCCATTGAAGCAGCCTCAAGGGCAATGAAAAAAGTTGACAAAGAAAAAATCGATAGTCTGGTCGAAAATATTATAAATAGTCAGATCGAGCAACAACAGTACGTAAATACAGATTTGACATTCAAGGAGATAACGCTGCTAAAAGAGCATTTTAAGCAAATGCTGCTAAATATTTATCATCCGCGGATTGAATATCCAAAGTAAAAAATTGTTAACTTATTTGCTAAAGAACGAGCAAATTTTATAAATTTGCAGCGCGACAACCGGCTCGTAGCTCAGCTGGTAGAGCACGGGACTCTTAATCCTGGGGTCCAGGGTTCGAATCCCTGCGAGCCGGCCATAAATGAGGCGAATTTACGGCGGCTGGCCATTGGCCAGCCGCCATTTTTATTCGTTCGCCTAAATTGCAAATGACCAGGAAATTGCTTAATTTATCGCAGTATTTACAAAAGACCATGTTATGAGGCGAGAATTTTTTGTTTTGCTTGTGGTTATTGTGTTTTTTACGCAAAATTTATTTGCACAATTTGAAGATTATGAAAAACGCGAGATAAAGCACGAAAAAATCGAAAAAAAGTCCGGTACGGACAGCACAAGTATTTGGGACCGTATGGTGTTTGGTGGCGATTTTAATCTTGCTTTTGGTACGATGACAGCTATTGAAATATCGCCCACAGCAGGTTTCTACATTACGAAATGGTCTCTCGTGGGCGTTTATGTCAGTTACCAGTATTATAGCAGTAAAGCATTAAATTTTCGTGATTCTCGTTACGGTGCTGGGGGACTTGTTGAATTATATCCCATTGATTGGTTGGTATTACATGGTGAAAATGGTATGACGCATGTTTATGATTATCAAAACTTTAAGTATCAGTGGACGTACGATGTATTTGCTGGTGCAGGTTTCAGGCAAAAAGTCGGTAAAAAGAGTATGGTCAATTACCTGTTTTTGTTTAACGTCAATAAAAATCCGTTTTTCCCACCTACGATGTACAAATTACTGTTTTTGTTCTAAATACATGGTTTGCTCGAAAGTATCGATTACGTGAAGTTTTAGTTTTTTATCGTAATAAAGCATAAAAACAGCGTTGTTTTCAAAACCGTCGTACACCGTATCTTTTTTAAACTCAAAATTCATGTAAATACCTTTATTGGCAGGTTCGATGGAATAAGGCTCAAGACAAAAACGGAAAGTTTTACCATATTGCCGCAAAGCATGAGCGAAAAACATTGTTATGTCATAGCCCAAAAAGCTGTAATAATTCGGCATATCGTGGAATGTGTCTAAATATTTACTGATAAAACGTTGAACTTCAGGACGCGAACGATCAAGAAAATATGCTGAGGGAAAATGAATATTTAAATCAGTAATCCATTTAAGGTCGAAATTTTTGAAATATTGCCAGGTTGGCATGCCAAAAACCGTTATAGGATAACGCATACTTTTCATTGCACTAAGGAAATTCAAAATACCATTAACAAAAACTTCGTTATTTGACGGAACAACGACATAATTCATGCGATTACGCTCAAGCAAATACGCATAATCGTTGGGGTGCGTCAAATCGAAATAACTACTACGTACATTGACCGAATCAAGGCTGTATTGCTCAAATGCTATTTTTTTAACATCATTGACAAAAGCGTCAGCCAAATTTTGAGAATTATCATAATCATAAAATACAACAATATTAATCGAATCAGCTGCAGGAGCTAAAAATTCAGCAGTACGATAAACAAGTTTGGAATCAGACGGATTTGCTAAGAAAACGTTTGGATTGCTATCAATTACAACATGTTTCCGACTAAATGGCGAAACAAAGCTAACATTATACAACTGGGCATACTGGCGAACAATATCATAATGGTACGAGTAAGCCGGACCTATTATCAAATCCATTTTAGCCATTTCGTCGCGGTCTAAAATATTACGTATGCGTTCTCCGCTATTGCGAGAATCGTAAATGTGCAGGTTGATGTTCAAACCGATTTGTTTTAACTCATTAAGAGCTAAAAGCGTTCCGAAAAAGTATTGATAAAAAATCCTGGTGTTGTCATACAGATTATTAGCTTTTTTATTTTCGAGGTCCGGAAGAATGAAAGAGTTTTCATTAATGAAAAACGGCAAAATTAGCGCTATATTGAACTGAGAATCAGGGCTATAATGGTAAGTTTCGCAAGGAGGATTTGGTGGTGCCTGTCCATAAATCTGGTTTAAACCAGTAAAATCGGGTAAAGTTATATAATCAGCACGTAATAAGCTGATTTGCTGTGGGTTGTAGTGTCGTTTGGGAATCACAATGATTTTGCCTACCTGGAAATTGGAATCTGTGTTGAATTGTTGGATATCTTCGACAGGAATCGAATAAAGTATAGCTAACAGCTGGACAGTTTCACCTCTTTTGTATGCGTGATAGATAAAAAATGAGTCCTGGACATCTTTGGGCAAATTAATCTGAGGTATTCTTATGTAATGTCGAGGTCTTAGGCCTAATCTGGTTATTTCAGGGTTAAATTCGATTAACAGCTCAGGTGTGATGTTGTATTTTTGAGCAATAGATTGTACTGTTTCGTGACGTGAAACCTTATAAAGGCAGCAAACTACAGTGTCAATAAGCGATTTATGAGGAAAATCGCCAATAGGAATTTTGATAAATGTGCCGGGTTTAACATAATTGTCGAAATGGTTGTAAGCAAAAATCTGGTCTAATGGTGTGCCGTAGAATTTTGATAAAGCTAAGAGACTTTCGCCGGGACCTAATGGATGTGTGACAAATTTTATATTAAAAATTTCTATAATAGCATCCTGAGTTGTGTCAATAACAGTTTGGGCATAGTTAAAGTGAAAAATAAAAAGTAAAGTTGAGATAAGCAGTAATTTACGTATTTTCATGGTAAAATTATTTATCATCGTTTTCTGGAGGATTATCGGGGTCATCGTTTAATAAGTCAGAAATGATGTCTTCAAAATCTTCATCATCCAGAAAATCATCAATTTTGTCCCAATCTAATTTATATCCATCAACACTGTTACGCTCCAAAACGTTATCTTCTAATAATTTTTGGGTTTCGTCGAGGGATAAAATTTTATCAGTAGAGTATAATGGTTCTGGATAAAGGAAATTTCCTAATTCATTAATTTTGTCGATAGCTTGATGGAAAGCCCTATAAATATTGGCATTAATAGGTTCTAAAAGTATTATATTTGCGAAAAATGGTCCGTATTCGATTTTTTCGATATCTACGTTTATGTTTTTGAATGCAAAATTAAGTTCTTTGTAGATTAGCTGCTTTTGCCAATCTTCTAAAGGTTCGAATTTTTTTGTGAATACAGCAGCAAAATTTCTAAGTTTTCCATTTTTACCGCCCAATTTGCCGG
>WFZV01000096.1 GCA_015489395.1 Bacteroidales bacterium | reverse complement strand
CGTCGAGCTGGAGAAAAAGCGATAAATGTATGCTTATTATGGTAAGAAATTTTGATTTTATAATAACAACCGACTTTATCGACTATTTCGAGGCCGAAGACCAGCATATTTAAATTAATTTTTTGCATCGCAGCAGATTAAGTAATTTTGAGCAAAAATAAGATTGGATTTATGGGCCATCATCATGAACATCACGTTGAATATAAAGAAGTTAACCTTGCTTTTAAGCTTGGTATTGGTTTAAATCTTTTATATGTAGCTTTTGAAGCCACATATGGGATACTGTTTAATTCGACGGCGCTTTTATCAGACGCAGGTCACAATTTTTCGGACATAATTTCTCTGGTAGTTGGCGCAATATCCGTTTTTTTATCGAGTAAGAAATCGACCAAACGTTTGTCGTACGGATATCGTAAAGTAACCATTTTAGCGGCTTTGTTTAATTCTTTGTTATTAATTGCAGCTGTTGGTGTTATCTTTTTTGAAAGTATTAAAAAAATCATAAATCCGCAACCATTAAACGTCAGTGTGGTTTTTTGGGTAGCATTGCTTGGAATTGTAATAAATTCATTCACAGCATTTTTGTTTGTACGCTGGACTGAGCGTGATATCAATCTCAAAGCTGTTTTCTGGCACATGGCGTTAGATGCGTTGGTTTCGTTGGGTGTGGTGGTTTCTGCTGTTTTGATGCGTTTTTTCCATTGGTATTGGCTTGATGGACTAATTGGTGTGATTATTTCGATAATTATTGTATTTACAACGTGGGATTTATTGAAAGAAAGCTTCTTATTGACAATTGACGCAGTGCCAAAAGATTACGATATCGCAAAGGTGAAGGAAGTAATCGAACAATTGCCAGAAGTTAAATCCACGCATCATATTCATTTATGGGCATTGAGTACGACAGAGCCAGCTTTGACTGCGCATGTTGTTCTGGATAAAAATTATAGCCTGGAGCAGGTGATTGAGATAAATAAAAAAATACAAAGGTTGCTGCATGAAATAGGGATTGGGCATACTACACTGGAATTTGAGCTTGAAGGCAAAGGATGCGGCGACCCAGAGTGTTAGAACATATCATGGATTTTGTTTTTGATGTTGATGAGGGTTTTTCTGAGAATAGTTTTTATTCGTCGGATACGTTCTTTTCTTTGTTGTCTTCTAAGGAGTTTTCGTTGTTCTTTGGTTTGAAGTTTTAAAAAGTATTTGTGTTTAATTTTACGGACTTTAGTCTGGTAACGCCATTGTTTGTATCTTGCTCGTTTTGCTAAAATTTTGTCTTTTTTTGTGGCACTTTGTGATTTGACGATATTAAGTGCGTTAATCTCATCTTCAGTGAGTTTATATCGTTGTTGTAATCGTCTGATTTTCCTGATATAGCTTGATGGTCGTTTTTTTGCTGAGAAAGAGATGTTAAAAATAGGAGTTTTTGTTTTGGTGACTGGTTCAGGAGTCCAGTCGCCGCTTTTAGCCATTTTTTGAAGTTTATTTTTTTCAATGCGTTTTTGTTTTTGGTGGATTTTGTAAAGCCTGATTTTTTCCTTCAAAGTGAGTTTTACAGAGTCGTTTTTAGCTTTTTCAAGGAGTAATTTGTCTTCGGGAGTGATAGTGTATTTTTCCTGGAGTTTTTGAAGTCGTTTTTGTTTTCTTTTAGCACGTTTAAGGATTTTTAGTTCTGTTTTGGTAAGTTGTTGAGTTGAGTCAGCGGCTTTTTTTAGTATTTGTTGTTCGGCAGGAGTAAGGTTTTTAGTGGTTTTAGAGGAAAATTTAGCTGTGTCGAGTGCGAATTTGTATAAGATTTTTTGTCGTCGGTTGATTTTGTATTTGGCTTTAAGATAAGTGATTTGCTCAAAGAAAGTAAGTTTTTGGTGGAGGGTATTTTTTTTGGTCAAGACTTTAAGTTCATTTTTGGTCAGTCGCGTATGTAGCATTTTGCGCAAAATCTTTTCTTCGTAGGCAGTTTTAGGAATTCTGGCACCAGTAATACCGTGATAGAGATTTTGTACGTACTGAGGGCTAATGTAACTTTGATTTTGAGGTTTTTCGACAATACCGTAGCTTTCGGGTAATGCACCGTATTTATCTGTTCTGTCTTGCGCAAATAAGTTGAAAAAAGTAAGATTTATGATTATTATGTAAATTAATTTTTTCATATTTTGGCTAACAGTTTGAAAATAAATTTAGCAAAAATGAAGCCGTTAGTGAAGCTAATTTTGTTTTTTGGCTTATTTATTTTGATTTTTGGTTGTAAATCTACCACAGATAATTTGCCGAGTGTTTATGTAGATTACAGTTTAGATTTAAACAAGCCTGAATATTATTCGTTGAATACCCCTGGTAATTACATTTACATAACAGGAGGACTTGCAGGGATAATCGTTTATCATGATTTAGATGGAAGTTTTAAAGCTTATGATCGTGCCTGTCCTTATGATTTTGTAACAGATGGCGCGCGTGTTTATGTTACAGATATTTCGCTTGGTAGAGCCAGCGACACTGTAAATTGCGGGTCAGTTTTTTCGATAACTAATGATGGTGTGGTGATAAAAGGTCCTGCAGATAGGCCGCTTCGTCAGTATAAAACGTATTATTATCCCAATTCGAATGTATTGCAGATAACCAGTTATTAACCGAAAAATTTACTTATCAGCTTTCTGATTTTTAGGCCTAAACGTTGTTTCCAGGTGCTTTTAGTTTCGTCTTCGTAATATCCATAACCATAGCTATATCCATAACCATATCCGTATCCATAATTATATCCGTATTTGATACCGTACATTAGTGAAATGCGAATGTCGTTAACTACAATCATGACTCTGTCAATGCCGTGTTTGTTTTTAATATCATTAATTAGTTTGATTGACTGCCGTGTAGAGTAAAGCAAGCGTACGATAAATAGAAAAACGTCAGAATATTTAGCCACAATTAGGGCATCTGTAACTATTCCTACTGGTGGACTGTCGAAAATAATATAGTCGAAATCTTTTTCTAATTTCTTAATTAAGTTTTGCATTTTCTGGCTTTCAAGTAATTCTACAGGGTTAGGTGGTATTTCGCCTGATGGTATAATCCAGAGGTTATCGATATTGGTTTTTAAAAGTATTTGCTCCAGAGAAGATTCTCCGATAAGGTAAGTACTAATTCCTATGTTATTGTCAATGTTAAAATTTTTGTGAATTTTGGGCTTTCGCAGGTCAGTTTCTATCAACACAGTTTTTTTGTTAGAAATAGCAAAAAGTGCTGCTAAGTTAGAAGCGACAAAGCTTTTGCCTTCGCTGCTAATGGTCGAAGTGATAAGGATTTTTTTGACGGGTTTGTCAACGCTGAAATAGAGGAGGTTTGTTTTTAAAGACCTGAAAGATTCTGCGATAGTAGAGCGAGGATGGTCTATAACCGGAAGGACAGAGTTTGTTTTATTGTGTGTAATTGTGCCAGCGATAGGGATATTAGTAAGGCTTTCGATTTCGTCTTTGTTTTTGATTTTTGTGTCAAAGATGTTGATTAAGAAAATAATAGTAAAAGCCAGTACGAGGCTAAAGATAATTGCTTTTGTCATGCTAATGTACCCGACTTTTTTCTTAAATCTGATGGTCTCAGGTCTTGCTTTGTCTATGACTCGAGCGTCTGGTTTGCTTGAAGCTAAAGTTATACCTGCTTCCATGCGGCGTTCCATCAGGAAAGTATAAATCTGATTATTAACATCGAATTTTCGTGTAATCTGCATAAGTTCACGTTCGGCAATGGGAATTTGCAGCAATTGTTTTTGTAGTTGTTGTCTTTTTGCTTTAAGTTCCTGTATGGAGTTTTGAGTGTAGGTTAAAGCTTGTTTAATGTACTGGATAAGAGAGTTTTTGATCTGTTGTATTTTTATTTGTTTAAGTTTAGCAATAGGGATAACCTGGTCTTGTTTTACAGTTAGGTCAATAATTTGTTTTGAGTAAATTGCCTGTGAAAGTTTCATTAAATAATCGTCTAAAATTTTATCGTCAATACCAATTGCAGCTGGAGGTACGATTGACTGAAAGTCAGAGTTTTCCAGGATTTGTAACAGTTGTTTGTAATAAGTTTGTTTTAGTTCTAAGCGTTTGATTTCCAGTTCGACGGTTTTTATTTCTTCATTGAGATTAGAGCCTTTGTCGGTAATTTGAATATTTTTTTGTTTAAGGCTTTGCATCTGGCCTTCAGCCAATTTGAGAGAGTCAGAGAAGATTTTAAGTTGTTGATCGATAAATTCAATAGTTTTAATAGCAATTTGATTTTTTTGTTCCAGACGTTGGTTTATGTAAAGTTCGGCTAATTTGTTGAGGTAATCGATATCTTTGTAAGGCACTGTTGTTTCCATCCATAGCCAGAGGATGCTGCTATTTGGACTGCGTTTGTTAATGTTTAACCGTTGGCTGTAACTGTGGGCAAGTTGAGCTAAATTGTGTTTGACAAAATAAAATGTCCGCCCATAGTATGAAGGTGAGAAGTATTGTGTTTTGAGAATAAAAAATTTTATATCACCGTCTGTGAAATACTCGCCGAATTTAATCCTCTTAGGTTTTTGTTTGTTTTTCCAGATTTCAATGTATTTGTCGTTAATGATTTTGACAAAGTATTTAAACTGTGGTGTTTGTGTAGTAGAGTCGATATAAACCTGGAAAGGGGAATTTTTGTAAAGTTCTTTGTCTGTTGAGAATTTATTTTTTAAAAAATATGAGATTTTAAATTCGTCTAATTGTTTGATTACCTTATAGTTTAAATCATAAGAAGTTAGGATTCCGATTTCATTTTCCAGGTTAACGCCTGACATAATAGGTATTCCGCCAGCATAGATTTCTGGACGGCTTTTGTATGGTTCGATGTAAATTGTAGTGTATATACTAT
>WFZV01000095.1 GCA_015489395.1 Bacteroidales bacterium | reverse complement strand
TCTGAAAATAACTAAATTATTTGACAAATTATAATTTAAATCATTTATTTGCGTTTGATATTTGTGGCTGACAAAATTTCTACTCAAGTATAGAATTTCATTTCTATATAAACCAAAACTTTTCAACCTATGAGACAGTTAAAAATCTCCAAATCCATTACAAATCGCGAAAGTGCCTCCCTCGACAAGTACCTGCAAGAAATTAGTAAATACGACTTAATTTCTGTTGACGAAGAAGTAGAACTGGCAAGACGAATAAAAAAAGGCGACAAAGAAGCAATGGAAAAACTTATACGGGCAAACTTGCGATTTGTTGTCTCAGTTGCTAAACAATATCAGAACCAGGGCCTTAGCTTACCTGACTTGATTAACGAAGGTAATTTAGGACTCATTAAAGCTGCTGAAAAATTCGACGAAACAAGAGGCTTTAAATTCATCTCATACGCTGTTTGGTGGATACGTCAATCAATAATGCAAGCTATCAACGAACAATCTCGAATTGTACGATTACCTCTCAACCAGGTTAGCTCTCTTACTAAGTACAAAAAAGCTATTCAGGACTTTGAACAAAAATACCACAGAAAACCTACAGAAGAAGAATTAGCAGAACTACTGGAAACCACTGAAGAAAAAATAAAAAAGACAGCAAGCGCTTCGGGTAAAGCCATATCAGTCGATGCACCTTTTGTCGAAGACGAAGACAATACTTTGCTTGACGTTCTGGTCAACGAAGATGCTGAAAGAGCTGACGAAAAACTCATGAAAGAAAGCCTTAGGATCGAAATCGAACGTGCTTTAGCTACACTTACCGAACGCGAACGTGATATCATCAAACTGTCTTTCGGCATTGGCACAGAACCTATTTCTTTAGAAGAAATCGGAGAAAGATACAACCTCACACGTGAAAGAGTTAGACAAATCCGCGAAAAAGCTCTAAAAAAATTACGTAACACCTCTCGAAGTAAAATACTAAAAGCCTTTTTAGGACAGTAAAAAGACGGCACGATATCCAGCTGGATATCGTGCCTTTTTCTTGAAACTTAGAAAAAATCACTAAAAACATTGACAAATGAAAAACTTTAAATTAATCAGCATCATTGCTTTTACTGTTGTAGCGATTTTTCTTGGTTGCGCTAACAAAACAAATGCTCAAAAACAAAACAATACTACAGCTGCTGCTCAACAGGTTAGTTCACAACAAAACCAGACATCAACCCCTGCATCTAACACTCCTGACACAATAATTAATACAGCTAATAATCTAACAGCCTCCTCAGACAATCCCTGGAAAAACTTAAAACCAAACCAGGTTAATCCTATCACAACCCAGCAATTTAAACAACTGGTATTCGATTATACCAAATCTCAGACCTGGCAGTACAAAGGCGACAAACCTTGTGTCATAGATTTTTATGCAGACTGGTGTAGGCCATGCCGCCTGGTTTCTCCTATCATGGAAGAACTGGCAAAAGAGTATAACGGCAAGATTTATTTTTATAAAATTAATGTGGACAATGAACGCGAGGTAGCTCAGGTCTTTGGAATTAGAAGTATTCCGTCAGTACTTTTCTGTCCGGTCAAAGGACAACCTCGTATGGCTGTGGGTGCTATGCCAAAAGAATCATACATCAAGGCTATTTCTGATATCTTTAAAATTAATCCTCCAAAAACATCGTCAAGGTAAAGACAGTTTTTCAGTCCAGTTTGACAACTTGTCAGTCATTTTATTTTTGACCAACAGACTTTTTTCTCTGTTTTTCAACAGATTAGCAAAAACGCTTTTTTAAAAACAAAAATTTGGATTATAATTTGTAAACTATGTCAACAGGTTTATTAATTGTAATTTTTCTGATTCTCTTAATCGGTGGATATTTAGGATTTTCAATAGCTAAGTATAAAAAGGCTCTTGCAAATTTTGACGAGAAAAACCAAAGTCAGTACATTTTAAAGCTTACGGACAAAAATTTTTATTCGATTATATCAAAAGGCATTACTTTAGTCGATTTCTGGGCAGCATGGTGTAAACCATGCGTATTTTTAGCACCAATAATTAATGATCTGGCTGAAAATTATCACGATAAGGTTAAAATAGCTAAAATGGACGTTGAAGCGCACCGCAAAGTGCCTGAGAAGCTTAACATCATGAATATTCCGACAGTGATTATTTTTAAAGACGGTAAGGAATTACATCGTATCGTTGGAGTAAAACCGTATAACTATTACAAAAAGATTTTAGACCAAATTCTAAAAAGCTAAAACAATGGAACTTATTCCGGTACAATCGCATCAGGAGTTTTTGGACAAAATAAAAAACCTGAAAAAAGCATATCTTTTACTGTATAAATCAGGATCACCTACCAGCGACTGCGCATTCAAAAACCTGTCTAACACTGAAACTGTCGATGGTGTAAAAGTTTTTGTTGCTGACGTCAACTATGTCCGTGATATTCACAAAAACTACGGTATTACTACTGCTCCAACATTAGCCGAATTCGATAACGGTAAATTTGTCAAAGCCATAAAAGGTTGTAACGAACCTAAATACTACAAGGCCCTATTTGAAAATAACGTTTTCCAGGCACAACAAGGCGACCAGGAGAAAAAACAACCGAGAGTTATACTTTATACAACACCATCTTGTCCATGGTGTAGAAGACTTAAAGAATATTTAAAACAACTCAAAATCAAATACCACGACATCGACGTATCCAAAGACCCTAAAATCGCTGAAGAACTGGTCCGTCGTACTGGACAAACAGGCGTACCACAGGCTGAAATCAATGGTCAAATGGTCGTTGGCTTCAACAAACCTAAAATCGATAAACTACTGGGAATCAAAGCATAAACCAACATAAAAACAAGGAAAAATGAAAGAAATACAACCAATCAACCAGAACGTTTTGCTTGATGTTTCTGAAGAAATTCAAGAACAGCAAACAGAAAGCGGACTCATTCTGCCCGACACCGCCAAAGAAAAACAAAACGTTGGCGTGGTCGTTGCCCTTAGCAACATCGAAAATCCTGAAATTAGCGTGGGTGACAAAGTTATTTACAAAGAGTATTCTGGCAACGAAATTCAAATGGACGACAAAACTTACTTACTTATACAATATTCCGACATCTTAGCAAAAATTGTCGAAACAGAAGAAATCTAATCGTCGCATCATCTGTAATTTCACGATAATAAAAGGCTGTCCGAATCGGACAGCCTTATTTTTTTTGAATATACAAATCGGCGTTAAAGAAATAATTTAATTGCGCACCATTACGAGCAATAGTGTAAACCTTATAATAATTTCGTCCGTACTTTAAAGTCTGCGTATCTATCAGCTGGTCGTAATTTATAGCATCCAGAACCACAAGTTCATCTGCAGTTGAAGATGAAATCATAGCTTTTTCTGGCGATAAGCCATTTCCTGTGGCCATTATAGATAATACAAAGCCCAGATATTTGTGATAATTTTTTATAAAATCGTTCAAATCACCTTTATAGAAATACGCCATTGACAGCAGGTAATAAACGCCTGAATTACAAGGGTCTATGTTTAAGGATTTTTCTCCAAGTTCAATTAAACTGTCAATCTGCCCACGTTCATAAATACGTTTTAACTGTACATAAGTTTTAAACCGTTTTTGTGCAGAAAATCCTTTTTTAAAGGCTTCGCCTGCGTACAACATAAAATAATCGTCCAGTCCCATTGATTGCCAACGTGTTACAAATCTCGAATAAAGCAGTGGATAATAATACTTGCTTTTACGGTTGAAAGCTAATTTTTTGATACGTTTAAGATTTCGCTGGTGAAATGTTTTGAAATATAAATTTTCGTCCAAATCCGAAGAATTCAAAATCAATTGCGCATAAATCATCTCTTTGTAATAAGTCAGATGCCATGGCGACAATTCGGTTGCTTTTCTAAATGCCTGGTAAGCCTGCGAAAATTGCTTTTTATTTTTATAAGCCAAACCAAGCAGGTAATATAATTGAGCTGAAGGATGTTTTGACAATGCTTGTGTGATAAAATTAATCGCTGAATCCAGGCGGTTTAGTTGCAACATAGCATAACCTGTCAAAAAATATAAATTCGAATCAGCAAAACGCTTGCAATATTCTTCACCAAGTCGCAAAACCGTCTGATAATCGCCTATCACAAAATAAATGCTCAGCTTTTCCAGATAGTAAGTCACATTATCAGGCGCCAGGCTAATTGCCTGGTCTAAATCCGAAGCAGCTTTTTGATAATTGCCTGAACCAAAGTCGATTTTATATTTCCAGAAATAAAGGCTATCGTCAGCTGGAGACAGTTGTATTGCTTTGTTTATGTAATAGTTTGCCGAATCGTATTGCTCTAAATTCGAAAAAGTTAGAGCTTTTAAAGTATAAATTCTTCCTGGATTTTTTGTGTGGTTTAAAGCTAAATTAAAGAAGTACTGGGCTGAATCAAGCTGGTTTAGATATAAATAAACATTCGACAATAAAATTTCAGCTTCCGGATTATCAGGCGATTGAGTTAAATAACTGATTAATAAAGACTTCGCTCGGTCGAATTTACCAGAATTTATATAAAATTCGCTTATTGCCTGATAAGGTTTAAAATTTAAAGGCTCAATGTTCATGGCTTGATAAAAAAATTGCATAGCAAGCGACGTATCACCTTGATTTATCGCACATTTACCCAATCCGACTATTGCTTGGATATTCTGGGCATCATTATCCAGAATGTTTTGATAAATCTGTTGAGCCTGACTGAAATTGCCCTGCTCACAATAAGTTTTGGCTAAATCTAACGAATTTTTATCCTGAGAAAGGCCAACAAAAAACAAAAAAACAAAAACAAAGAATGCGGTAAAATTTTTCATTTTTGAGCATTATTACTTTTCTTTATCAAAAATATAAAAAAAGCCTGTTTAATGAACTATATTTACGGCAAGTTTAAAAAACGTTACAAAAGATTTCTTGTTGACGTCTTAACTGACGATAATAAATTAGTTACCGCACACTGTACAAACAGCGGAAGTCTCAAAAGTTGCCTTATTCCAGACGCACCCGTTGTACTGTCGCCTGTCAAAAATCCAAATCGAAAAACAAAATTTACATGGGAAATGATCAAAATCGGCGACACATGGGTCGGAGTTAATACAATGAAAGCCAATGAAATAGCTTTTAAACTACTTGCTGACAAAAAACTCAAAGATTTTGAAGATTTAACCATAATTAAACGAGAAGTCAAATTCGGCAATAGCCGTATCGACCTATACGCAGAAAGCAAAAACGATAAATTCTTCATTGAAGTGAAAAACGTCACATACCGACACGGAGACTATGCTCTTTTCCCTGATGCTAAAACAACCCGGGGTCAAAAACATCTTACCGAACTTATGAAAGCCATTGACCAGGGCTACAAAGCTGCAATGTTCTTCATAATCCAGCGTACTGATACAAAAATCTTTGCTCCAGCATGGAATATCGATCCGCAATATGCTACTTTACTTCAACAAGCTTACGATAAAGGCGTGCAAATCTACCCAATACAGATCCAAATCTCTCCACAGGGTTGGCAACTTCACAAAATTTTACCGTTTAAATTAGAAAAATTCAATATCGACAGTTTGCAAGATAACGAAAATTAATTATTAATACTGCCAACAAAAATACAGCATAAAAAGCTTATTACCAACAAATTACACAAAAGCGCTTTTTTGACTAACAAAATTTCGGGAAATAACACCTGAGAATAACAAATCAACATATAAAGCCAGAATCATTTTTCATGAAACTCCTGTATATAAAAACGTCCCGCAACCTGGAGGTTGCGGGACGTTTGACTCAGTTGCGGGGGCAGGACTCGAACCTGCGACCTCCGGGTTATGAGCCCGGCGAGCTACCACTGCTCCACCCCGCAATGTTTTGCAACGCAAAGATAATTCTTTTACGATTTAAAGTCAAATCGATTTTACTTTTTTTAACGTTTCACCTGCTTAACATACTCTTCTGCAAACTGCCGCGCCAATCTGTCGCACTCAATATAATCGTCTAAAGACGGATACGAGACAAATTCCACAGAATTTAGCGTCTGCTCAACTATGTCGGCAATGTCCAAAAAACCTATTTGATTCGATAAAAACGCATGAACTGCGACTTCATTTGCAGCATTAAGCACACACGGCATATTTCCGCCTTGTTTCAAAGCCTGGAGTGCTAATTTCAAAGCTTTAAAAGTCTCCAAATCTGGCTGCTCAAAGGTTAACTGCGGATATTTCAAAAAGTCGAACCGCGGAAAATCATTCTCCAAACGCTGCGGATAAGTAAGTGCGTACTGAATAGGCAAACGCATATCCGGTAATCCCATTTGCGCTTTTATAGACCCGTCGATAAACTGCACTAAAGAATGTATAATAGACTGCGGATGTATAACTATGTCGATTTGCTCGGGATGCAGGTCAAAAAGCCATCGTGCTTCAATGGCTTCAAGGCCTTTGTTCATCAAAGTAGCCGAATCGATTGTAATTTTATTACCCATTTTCCAGTTGGGGTGGTTTAAAGCCTGTTCTTTAGTAATTGACGATAATTGGTGAGTCTTCATACCGCGAAAAGGACCGCCAGAAGCTGTTAGGTAAATTTTTTCGATAAATTGGTGTTTTTCGCCGACAATGCTCTGGAATATAGCAGAATGTTCGGAATCCACAGGCAAGATTTTCACATTACGTTCTGCAGCTAATTTCATGACCAGTTCTCCGGCCACAACCAGGGTTTCTTTGTTTGCTAAAGCAATATTTTTTCCGGCTAAAATCGCTGAAATAGTTGGCAATAAGCCAGAAAATCCCACAATAGCCGTTACGACCATGTCGATTTCAGGCAAAGAAGCAATAACATTTAAGCTGTCAAATCCGGTAAGCAGTTCGATATCGAGTGCGTCCAATTCAGTTTTTAAGCGATAAAAATCTAAAGAATCGTCTGTAACTGCCACATATTTAGGCTTAAATTCCCTGGCCTGGCTGATAAGCAAATCAATATTCTGGCGAGCAGATATGGCAATAACTTTAAATTTATCGGGATGTTGACGAACGACCTGAAGCGTTTGCTGGCCAATTGAGCCAGTGGAGCCTAAAATAGCAATGTTTTTCACGGTAAAAAGATTTAGAAAATTATATACTCAGCAGGATTGACAGGAACGCCGTTATGCCATAGTTCGAAATGCAAATGCGGGCCGGTTGTATTTTCGCCAGTATTGCCGACAATCGCAATAGGTTCGCCAGCCTGGACGTGGTCGCCTTCTTTTTTGAGCAATTCTGAATTGTGTTTATAAACCGAAATTAAATTATCCGGATGCTGAATCATAATCACGTAGCCATTTTGCGGATTCCAGTTTGCCATTATTACTGTTCCGCTCAAAACAGCTAAAACAGGTTCGCCTTTTTTTGCTGCTAAATCAACACCATAATGTCCCTGAGCTGGGTCAAATTTGTTAATCACAATTCCACTGACCGGTTTGTAAAAATGAAGAGTGCTTATGCTTTTGTTCGAACCATCATTGGCAAGCATCTGAAAATAACTATTATCCGAAGATGAAAGCTGATGTAAAATCGAATCATATTGTTCTTGTGAAATAAATTTGTTTTTGTACAAAGAATCAGGTGTTTTTAGCTGGCTAAGGTCTTTACCCATGACGATAATCCGCATTTTTTTAAAAAACTCGTCACGAATAGCGATTTGATGTTTTAAAGAGTCTAAAAGTATCCGGTTTTGAATCGCCTGCGAACGCAATTTAACATCTTCATATTTAGGCACTAAAGCGTTTAAAGGAGTAAAAATCAAAAGCAAAAACACAATGGCGAAAACCACAATAAAAAGCAAACCAATGTATGTAAACAAATTGCGGTTAGTCAGCTTAAAATTAAACTTCTCCGCCAGAGTCTTTTCGTCGTAGATAACCAGATGATAAAGCTTTGGTTCCTTTGGCTTGTTAGTCTTTTTTGAATCTTTTTTAGCCATAACAAAAAATTTTTAGACCAAAATAAAATTTCCCTGAAAAAACAAAAATTAAAATAAACTTCTTTGCTGGACATTAGGTTTAATTCCAAGGTGCTTATAAGCTAATTCGGTTGCCACACGTCCACGTGGAGTACGCTTAATAAAACCCTGCATAATCAAATACGGTTCATAAACCTCTTCGATAGTTCCAGGTTCCTCGCCAACAGCAGTAGCTATTGTGTTAAGCCCAACAGGACCACCGTTGAATTTTTCGATAATCGTCAAAAGGATTTTATTGTCCATTTCGTCCAGACCTTTTGCATCAATGCCAAGAGCATCCAGGGCATAACGAGCAATACGCAAATCTATTTTCCCATCACCTTTGACCTGTGCAAAATCCCTGACTCGACGTAAAAGCCTGTTTGCAATACGAGGCGTTCCGCGGCTACGTTTAGCTATTTCTTCAACAGCTTGTGGCTCTATCTCGATATTTAGAATCCTGGCACTCCGCTCAATAATACTCATAAGAGTCTGAACGTCATAATATTCCAGAAGAGCTTTTATTCCAAAACGAGTAAGCAAAGGAGCTGTAAGCAATCCTGTACGCGTAGTTGCACCGATTAAAGTAAAAGGATTCAACTTAATTTCGATTGAACGAGCATTTGGACCTTTGTCTATCACAATATCGATTTTGTAATCTTCCATCGCTGAATAAAGATACTCCTCGACCACAGGGCTAAGACGGTGTATCTCATCGATAAAAAGCACGTCGCGCGGTTCAAGGTTTGTAAGCAAACCAGCTAAATCGCCAGGTTTTTCCAATGCTGGACCTGAAGTTGTTTTGATATTGACACCCAACTCATTAGCAATAATGTGCGACAGGGTGGTTTTGCCAAGCCCTGGCGGTCCATGAAGTAAAACATGGTCCAGGGCTTCGCCGCGCATAAGGGCAGCTTTGACAAAAACCTTTAAATTTTCGACAACCTGCTTTTGACCTTTGAAATCTTCGAATCGTAATGGTCTGAGCTTTTGTTCAAATTCTTTTTCTCCGGGTTGTATGTCCTTCAAAACTTCAGACATTTACATGTATTTTTGATAAAACTGCAGATGGCGACGTGCCATTGCGTCCCAGCTATAATGCTCCTCGATTAATTTTCTGGCGCGCATGCCTATTTCTTTAGCCAATTGCGGATTTCGTAGCAAATTAACCATTGCATCAGCAAATTCTTTTGTATTTGACGGGTCAACTAAAATTCCTGTCTGTCCATGCTTAATCACCTGGCGAACACCTCCAAATTTCGAAGCTACAACAGTTTTGCCGCAGGCCATTGCCTCCTGCGAAGTCATGCCAAAAGGTTCGAACTTAGAAGGTAAAACGAAAAATTGGCTGTGCTGGTAAAGCAAAGGCAACTGGTCGTCTGGCACATAGCCGTACATTATGACTCTATCCTGTAGATTTTTATCGCGAATAATCTGGTGGATCATGTCTAAAACTTCTTTTTCTCTGCCGACAGGCTTAGGCGAACCGCCGCCAATGACCAGATAAACATCGTCAATAGCTTTGCGGACCAAATCAAAAGCCAGTAGCAGCTCACGGTGGCCTTTGTTTGTGTCGATACGGCTTAAGCAAAAGATGTACTTTTCGGGGACATTTTTAGGCTTTGGAGTATTTTCGTCAGCCGGATGAAAACGGTAAATATCCACGCCAGGGGGTATCACCTCTACATTGTCGGTGGGGATATGGTATAATTCTTTGAGTTTTTGCAGCTGCACCTCAGAAGTTACAGTATGAGCGCGAACAGAACGAAAAATTCGTAATTCCTCACGGATACGAATCGAAAAATTGTATTTACGTTCCAATACCTCGGGCGGAGCCTCGTCAGCCATACGTTCTTTTTTCCATGCGCCCAAAGAATGGGCAGTGAAAAAAGCTGGTTTATCGAAAAACTTAGCAACGTCCAATGTCACTATTCCAGCATCAACGTAATGCCCATGAAACAGGTCATAATCAAGATTGTTTTGCTGGATGAATTTAATCATATTTTGCGCCAGCTCTGGAAGTACGGGGTAAATCTGTTCTTTAGGTATAAATTTCCACTCACCAGCTGGGATGCGTATTACGTTTAAATCGTCAAATCCCGGGACAGGGTCAATTTGCTTACGATTTGGATCGAACCAACGTGTGTAAATATCAACCTTAATGCCAAGACGCCGTAAGGCTTTGGACAATTCCAGGACATAAACGACCTGCCCACCTGTATCTGTCTGGCCTAATTGAGGTACTGGGTCGAAATAACCATGTGTACTTAGCATTGCAATTCTACGGATCTGTGTCATGGCTAAGAAATTTTTAATTTTCCGTCTAAATATGCTTCAAGGGCCTGGTCGATTGAACGTATATCGGTCAAAATAACAGTATAACCTCTTGCAGTAAAATCGTCGTATGCACGAGGTCCCATTTGTGCCGCAAAAATAATATCAACGTCATCCAAAAGTCCCATTAACTTACCGTGTGCTGCATGCTGCTGTTTTTCTTTTTCCGGGTCGTGTTCATGGTGATGTTCGTGATGATGACCATGTTCGTGATTATGTTCATGCCCATGGTGTTCGGGCATACCTTCGTGGGAACGGTTTTCGCGTAACTGCTTTGAAACTACCTTTTTACCCTGAATTTCAACGACTAAAAAGTATTTTGCACGACCGAAATGAGGTGTTATAGTTTCTCCGTTAGCTGTTGGAAATGCTATTTTGTATGTTAATTGACGAACAGAAGATTTAGGCTCGTTTTCAACGGGCTGCTTCGTAGTTTGATTATCAGCCATAGTCTGATGATTTTAAATTTGATAGGCGAATTTAAAGATAATCGCACAAAAAAGGGTCAAAAAGCAAGATTTTTTTTCAAAAATTCAGCTAATTTTTCAACAGCCCTGGCGCGGTGGCTAATTTTATTTTTCTGCTCAAGGCTCATTTGTGCGAAAGTTTGCGAATATCCATCAGGTACAAAAATCGGGTCATACCCAAAGCCATTGCTACCTAATGGCTGCTGGGTAACATAACCGTTAACAATGCCCTCGAACAAATATTCTTTGCCGTTGAGAATCAAAGCAATAACAGTACGAAACCGGGCTTTGCGATTGGTTTTATCTTGCATTAATTCCAGCACTTTAAACATATTTTTTTCAAAATCGTGGTCAGAAGCAAAACGGGCAGAATGCACTCCAGGCAGGCCATTTAAAGCTTCGACCTCAAATCCTGTGTCATCGGCAAAACAATCGCGATGGGTCTTTTGATAAAAATACCGGGCTTTTTGTAAGGCGTTTTCTTCAATAGTTTGGCCGGTTTCTGGTATATCTTCAAAAAAATTGACGTCTTTGAGAGTTAAAATTTTTATTTTATCGCCTAAAACATTCTGAACTTCCTCGACTTTGTGCGGGTTGTTGGTAACAAAAACTAACTCCATAGGCAATTAGCTTGAAATTGTATATTGCGATAATTTTTCTAAAAACTGCTTTTTTCGACCTTCTGAAACATCGACTTGTTCTCCGTTGGCAAGAACAACATAACCGCCACGTCCGCGAACATATTTTTTGATATACTTAAGGTTAACAATGTGCTTATTGTGTATGCGGCAGAAATGGCTGTCTTTAAGCAATTTCTCATAAGTTTGAATAGACTTTGAAACAACTATTTTTTTACCATCTTTCAAGAAAAAAGTCGTATAATTATTACTCGACTCACAACGGATAATATCGTCAAAATCAATAATATGCATACCTGAAGAAGTAGGAAGAACGAGCTTTGTTGGTTTTTGACCTAAATTAGCGCTAAGCAACTTAAGCTTTTCTTCCAGATCAGCAAGGCTGTTCTTTTGATTCTTGTATCTTTCGACAGCCTCGACAAGTTCCTGTGGCTTAACTGGTTTCAGAATATAATGTAAAGCTGCAAATTCAAAAGCTTTGATAGCATATTGGTCATAAGCAGTAACAAAAATCACGTCAAAATCTTTGTAATTAACCTTTTCCAGAACCTCAAAACCGTCGCCATCTGGCATGCTAATGTCCAAAAACACCAGATCCGGCTTTTTTTCTTCAATTACCTCGATACCTTCTGCAACACTTTGGGCCGTACCAACTATTTCAACCTCAGGAGTATGACGTGCAAGTAATTTTTCTAATATAATGAGACTACTTTTTTCGTCATCTATAAGAACAGTGCGGATTTTGTCCATGGCTAAAGATTTTTATTTTTATCAAAGATAAAAAACTTCTTTGTAAATTACTTTATTTTTGTGATTAAGTTTCAAATCATTATAAAAATTTCACGGTTAAATCTGCTTCTGCGATCTGGCTATTTTACCATCTTTGATCAATCCAGCAAACCAGCCAATAATAGTTCCCAGACCTAAAAAAATTAGCATTGACGAGAAAAATGATAAAAATTTCGACCAGGTTGCTAACAGACTTAACACAAATCCGATTAAAACGCCAATTAGAGTGTAAAGTCCTGTGAAATAACCTTTTGGATAAATTCCATGCTCTTTACGCAGATGCTTTAGGACTTTATCTAACCGGTTTGTAAACTTTCTGCGACCACCAATGGTTTCCAACAACTCAGGAAATTCAGTACTCAAGGCTAAAAGTTCTTCTTTGTTCTGCTGGCAGGTCTGACATGTTTTTAAAAATTTAACAGTTTGCTTAGCAGCCTTTTCAATCATATCAACATTGAAAAACACGAAGTCCTTGGAACTAATTTTTTCTTGATTGATTTCCAAATTATTATGTATCTTGACTAACCAATTTTCGAAAATATTTGGCATAAAAGTAGTGTTTTAAACTTTACACAAATATACTAATTTAGCAGCCATTTTGTTAGAAATTAACCGAATTTCACATGAAGTCACACGAAATAAT
>WFZV01000094.1 GCA_015489395.1 Bacteroidales bacterium | reverse complement strand
CGAACACAGGTGCTACTTCAAACTGTCCAGGAGCTACTTCGTTGTGTCGTGTTTTCAGTGGTATGCCCAATTTATAAGCTTCGAGTGCCAGATCGTGCAGGAATCGTTTTACCCGTTCAGGTATAGCGCCAAAGTAATGGTCGTTTAATTGCTGGTCGCGGGCCGCAGAATGTCCCATCAGGGTGCGTCCTGTCAATACCAGGTCTGGGCGGGCATTGTAAAGAGCTTCGTCGATTAAGAAAAATTCCTGTTCCCAGCCCAGGGTCGCAAAAACGCGTTTTACGTTCTTGTCAAAGTAGTTTACAACAGCAGTAGCAGCATTGCTAAGAGCCTGCAGTGCTTTTAGTAGTGGTGTTTTATAGTCCAGAGCTTCGCCGGTGTAAGAGACGAAAATCGTAGGAATGCAAAGAGTGTCGTGTATGATGAAAGCAGGTGATGATGCGTCCCAGGCAGTATATCCGCGTGCTTCGAAAGTATTTCGTATGCCTCCGCTTGGAAAGCTTGATGCGTCGGGTTCTTGCTGTACAAGTTCTTTGCCATCAAAGTTTTCGAAAGGTTGCTTGTTTTTGTCAAAGTCCAGGAAACTATCGTGTTTTTCTGCTGTAGAGCCAGTTAAAGGTTGAAACCAGTGTGTGTAATGTGTAGCGCCACGTTCTAAAGCCCATGTTTTCATGCCAGCAGCTATCTGGTCAGCTACCTGGCGGTCGATTTTTTTGCCTGTTTCAATGGAGTTAAGCAATTGTTCGTACGCTGATTTAGAAACGTACTTTTTCATCTTTTTCAGGTCAAAAACGTTGATTCCGAAAATTTCCGAGGGTTTTGGAGAAGAAAAATCATAATCGTCCAAATCATGAGAATGCTCCAGAAGTTTGTCTAATGCTAAAAACCGTAAGTTCATAGGCTGAGATTTTTAATTTTAATGAGCAAAATTAGCAAATAATTTAATAAAGTGTAACTTTTAAGATTTTCCAATCGTCTTAAATATGACTAAAAATTAAAAAGTTAATGACGATGAAAACAATTAGACCAATTTTGTTTCTGCTAAGCTTTGTTTTGATTTTTATTTCGTGCGCCCTGCCGACCGATTGTGTAAAAGGTCATGGTCAGACCATGGTTCAGAACCGTTATATAAAGGGATTTAAGGCTATTTCAGCTGAAGGTATTTCTAATGTTGTGATTAAAAAAGATTCTGTTTTTTCGGTTAAAGTCTATGATTACAAAGACATGATTCCGCACCTACAGACAGTTTTAGATGGCGATGTTTTGAGAATTAGCTATGATTACAATTGCGTTAATGATACTGTTTCGCGGGTTGAAATTACTTTGCCAGAGCTTAGAGAAATAAGGATTTTAGGCAGTGGTGATGTTAATGTCAGCGGCGATTTTAGCGAAAATCAGAATTTTGTGGCAAATATCTCAGGGTCAGGCGATTTATGGCTTAATGGCGATTTTGGAAAAAATTTAAACATAAAAATCTTAGGTTCTGGCGATGCAAATTTAAATCTTAAAAACGAGGTAAACCAGATTAAAATCAGTTCAAGTGGCTCGGGCGATATACAAATCACCGGTACTTATGCGAGAAATTTGATTGTCTCAGACCTTGGCTCTGGAGATATTGACGTAAGCGGCATTATGGCAAGAACTGTTAGAGTTAAATCTGTTGGTTCGGGTGACTCACGGGTTTATGTGGTTGACAGTTTATTTGCTAAACTTTCTGGTTCTGGCGACCTATGCTATAAAGGCAACCCAGAATACACCCAAATCCAGGGGCTTGGCTCTGGAGAAATTAAACATTGCCACTAAGTTTAAATATTAAACGTGCTTGCTAAAAACCTCAATCGCTACGAATTTGTTAGAGTTGTGCAATTTTCTGTAAATTAGACGATTAATCTTAAAAACCGTAAATTCTTCGAGAAATTTTAACCATAAACTTGACAAACTGTTGATTTTTACATAAACATTTAGACTTACGATAAATTTTTACAGTCAAAAGCACGTACGTTTTAAACCTAAAACATAAAAACATGAAAAAATTTCTTTTCACTCTCACATTACTGGGCATAATTGCATCCGGGCTAATTTTAATTACAGCTTGCTCTTCATCGCCCGATAATCCGGTAAAATGTATACGGGGCAAGGGCAAGGTCGTAACACAAAATAGAAATTTGCCGCAGTTTTACAGCATTTCAACAAAATCTACCATAAGCATTGAAGTTCAATACGCAGACACTTGCAGTGTGCGAGTTACTGATTACCAGAATATTTTACCACATCTGAAAACCCAGGTGAAAGCCGGTACTTTGTACGTATATTACGACATGTGTGTAACTGACGCAAAATCTGATATACAGATCACAATGCCAAAGATTTACAGCTTAGACCTGTCCGGCGTTTCAGATGTACGGATAAATGGCACTTTTCAGCCAGTTGAGATTTTCAAAATCAACACACGTGGCGTCAGCGATATTACGTTGAACGGTTTTGTTTCGAAAGTCGTTGAAGGACGATTGGGCGGGGTGTCCAACTTAAATGCAAATTTCACTGACGATTTGGACGCGTTAAACATAACAGCAAGCGGCATTAGCGATATAACTGCCTCCGGGAAAAATGTCGAAAAACTTTACATCGAAGCATCTGGCACGACAAACATTGATATGTCAGGCATTACTGCAAAACTGGGAATCGTACAGACTTCGGGAATGTCTGTAGCCGACGTAAATGTTACGGATGTTTTAAAAGCTGACGCATCTGGCTTAAGCAGCATAACATATTCAGGAAATCCCCAGCAAGTAGAAATACACAAATCGTCATTGGCAAGTATTTCGCAAGTACAGGCATCGAATTGCTGCGATTGACGACTTTTGCAATGAAAAACCTCCGAGACCGTACACGGTCTCGGAGGTTTCGCTATAATTCCATTGATTTTACGTAAACTAAGTTTTACGACTTTAACTGTAAAAAATCTAATTATTGTGGTAAATTACTTTCAATAGGCGGTTGTGGCGGCTGTGGCGGCATTTCTTCCTTGTGAATGTCCGAATAAATCTTTTGTTCAAAATTTTCTGCCTGTTTAATGTCAAGATAGAAATAAACCAAACTTTCGCTTAAATACGGAGCAAACCATAACCCTGCGATACCTAAAGTCACGAATGTTAGCAGGAACCAGCCAATAAAGCTCAAATAAAGCCCAATGAGTTTCCACTCTTTGCCTTTCATTGCTTTAAAACTAAGACCAATAGCCTTATCTGCGGCATAGCTTGGATAGTCGCAGAGGATATAATACACTAAAAACAGACGGATTGCAACCCAGATAACCAGAATTAAGGCTAATAAAACCACTATCAACATGCTGATAATTCCGGAAGTTGATGGAACTGTGGCGTTTGTTGAATAATCAACGGCCCAAAATATTAGAATAACGATAAGCGGTAATGATGCCAGAAGGATAATAATTGTTTTAAGAAACCAGGCCAGCAATGAATTACCGTAAAAGTTAAAAGGTTTAAAAATGTACCCAACGTCTGTGTGCTTTTCCTGGGCTAATTTCAAAAAGTAATAGACCATACCTATTTGAATAGGCACAGCGATAAAAATGTTACCAAGCGGAATTAAGGACACCAAAAGTACAATTACAAAGTAAACAATAAGTGTGATAATAGCATTACCCCAATGTCCGCGTAAAGTGTCCCAGGCTTGTCGTTTTAACTGATAATTAGGAGTTAACATGCTTATAGTTTTTTAAGATTCCCTATCCAAAGTTGCGAAAAATTTTTTAATATTTCTGAATTTTTGAGTTAGTTTTTTAAATTTCACATGTAAGTGATTGAAATTTTGCTCAGTCCGCCGGATAGTTTGACTAAGTTTATTTTTACAGGGATTCGTTCTTTAAGTGCTTCTAAGTGCGAGATGATTCCGATTTGTCGGTTTGTGTCAGTCTGCAGTTTTTCTAATGTGCTGAGTACCATATTCAGAGATTGATTGTCCAGGCTACCAAAGCCTTCGTCGATAAACAGGTTTTTGAGGCTTATTTTATAGCTTGCCAGGGAAGACAGTCCCAGGGCCAGGGCGAGGCTTACCAGGAAAGATTCGCCGCCGGAGAGGGTTTTGACGCTTCGTTTTTCGCCGCCCATGTGGTTGTCGATAACAATTAGTTCTAAGTTAAGTTTTTTGTTGGTGTCAAATTTCTGGTACCAGAGCTGGTAACGCGAAGCTAATTTAGATAAGTGTTTGTTTGCTTCGGCGATGAGTTCGCGCAGGTTTAGTTCCTGTACCAGACGCTGGAATTTGTCGCCTTCGGCGCTACCGATGAGTTCGTTGAGGTCTTCCCAGTGTGATAGGTCGGCTTCGGCTTGTTTAAGTTGGGTTTGTAGTTGTTCGTATGTGGCTTGCTGGCGTTTGTTGGAGTTTATTTCTTCTTCCAGTCCGCCGATTTTTTGTTGAATGTTTTTAAGCTGGGTTGAGAGTTTTTGTAGTAAATTTTCGAGAGTTTGCAAGTTTTGCGCAGAAGTATCGGTTGTTTGTAGGTTCTGGAGTTCGTGTTGGGTGTCGGTGATTTGTTTTTTGATGGCAGAGAGAGATTCGTTGATTTGTTGGTTTTGTTGTTCAATTGCTTTGGCTTTTTGTTCAGGCAAGAGAGCGTTTTGTGCTTGCAGGATATTGTCAAATCCCAGGCTGGTTAATAGCTGGTTTAGTTGTTTTTCAAAGGTTTCAAGTTCATTGGTTAAAGTTTGTTTTTGTTTTTGCAACTGGTCGATATTTGAGTTCGTCTCATTAAGGCTTGTTGTGAGCTGTGTAAGGTTTTGTTCGACAGATGATAAGGATTTTTGTAAGGTTTGCAGTCTTTTGTGTAAATCGTCCTGGATTTGGGCAGCTGTCAGGATTTTGTCGTAATTGAGCTGTGAGAGGATGTTGGTTTGTTGTTGTTTGAGGGATTTAAGTTCATTGAGGTTATTCTGTATTTGATTCTGGATATCCTGCAGCTCTGAAGCAATAACCTTTTTTTGTTCATTCAAGGATTTAAGCGCAGAATTTAGTTCCGTGAGTTGTTTTTCGATGTGTTGTTTTTCGCTGGTGTAATCCTGCCATTGTTGGTGAAGTTGATGTAGTCTGTTAAGTGCTAAATTAATTTTAGTAATCTTGCCAATGTGTGCTTTGTATTTTTGTCGTAGTTCACTGAGTTTTTGTTTCAGTTCGTTAAGCTGTGCAAGTTGTTGTTTGATGTTTGAGTAAATTGTAATGGTTTGTTGAAGTTGCAATGTTTTGTCAATCAGCAGGATTTGGTTGTTTATTTTTTCTGCAGTTTGTTGTAATTCGTGGATTTTCTGCTGCAAAGCCTGATTGTCGTAAGATTGAATGTGGATATTGTGTTTGTTTAAGATGGCTTTTATGTCGTTCTGGATTTGCTGGATTTGTGACTTGTAGTTTTCGATTTGTTTTTGTTTGTCCTGAATTTGCAGGTCAATGTTGTTGATGTCTGCAGAGATTTTGGTAAGTAATTGGTTTGCCTGTTCGAGTTCATTTCGTTGATGTTCGACTTTGTCCTGGTATTGTTTAAGGTCGATTTGTTGCAATTTAGGAGCTGTGTGGTGATGATAGGTGTTTCCGCAGACCGGGCAGCTGTCGCCGTCGTTGAGTTTTTGCCGTATGTATGATGAGCTGTTGGCAATACGCTGGTTTTCCAGCTCAATTTCAGCGATTTTCAGCTTGTTTTGCAGAACTTTGATAAGTTGTTTTTGGTTGTTCTGCTGGGTAAAAAGTTTGTGTTTTTGTTGGTTTAAGGATTGAGTCTGTTCGTCTAATTGCTTGATTTGTGCTTTAAGTTTGTCCAATGATGTAACAAGCCCCTGGGTTTTTGAAATAGCCTGTAGTTGGGCATTTATTTGTTTTTGTTGGTCTAAAAGTGCGTTTTTGTCGGCGTTTGCCTGGATTTTTTGTTTTAGCTCGTAAAGTTTGGCATTAAGTTCATTAATTTGATAATCGATTGATTTTAAGGCTTGTTCTGGATTGTCTAAAGGTAAGTGAGTTTTAAGCTGGTTCAATGGTTTTTGGTTAAGTGCTTGTTTGAGTGAGGTAAATAGTCTGGAGTAGTCCTGTGCGATATTTTCGAAGATTTTAAGGTCGCTCGTGAGGTTTTCCAGGCTTTGGTTTTGGGTTAGCCACTGGTTAATTTTTTTGTATTTGTCGTTGAGGAGAGCAGTTTGTCTGGTTATTTGCTGGATTTTGTCAGAGATTGAGTTGAGTTTGCTCTGGATGTATTTTTCGTCTTTTTGTTTGTTTTGGGTTAGTTCGTTGAGTGCATTTATCTGTTTTTCAATGTTTTGTAGCTCGCCAATAAGCGGTTCGGCATTTTCGATAAATATCTGTAAGTTGTTGAGTTCTTTTGAGATTTTGTTTTTTTCAAGTTCTTGTTCGTCAGATTGTTGTTTGAGGTTTTGAGCTTTGAGTTTTAGTTGTTCGATTTGTTTTTGCAGTGTGGTAATTTGCTGTTTGAGGTTGTTATATTTTTCGATTTTGGGTGCATGAGGAAGGATTTTTTTGTGCAGGTCTAATCTTTTCAGTTCAGGCTCGAGTTTTTGTTTTTGTTCGAGCAGGTTTTGGAGGTTTTTGTTTAAATCCTGGAGTTTTTGCTGTAAAGTATTGATTTGCTGTTTAATTTGTATTTGTTTTTGTACTGTTTGAGCTTTTTTATCCAGAAAAGCGTCTAATTCTTCGAAAAATTCGATTTTTTCTTTGATGTCTGCTAACTGGTTTTGGTTGAGCAGCTTAATGTCCTGGATACGTTGTTTCAAAGCGTCTAATTCTATTCGTTTTTGTTTTGTAATTTCAAAAGCTTTAATGCTCAGTTCGCGGTAAATCTCAGTTCCGGTGAGTTGTTCGAGAATTTTAATCCGGTCGTCGCTGTCGGCTTTGAGGAATTTATCGAATTGGCCTTGCGGCAGGATAACGGCTCGGACGAATTGATTGAAATTCAGACCGATAAATTCAATATTTTTTTCGACAACTTGCCGATTGCCATTTGCTATAATATTTTCGTGTTGGTCAAACAGTTGCATTTGTGTTTTTCCATTGGCATAGGACCAGACAGAGTGATAAACCTGGTCATTGGCATGGTAATAAACTTCAGCTTTAGCCTTTTTTCTGCCGCGTGTGACGATTGCGCCGTGATTTTTGATAGTTGCGGGTCTTGAAGAGGTAAAACGGCT
Organism: Bacteroidales bacterium; assembly: GCA_015489395.1. Classification (GTDB taxonomy): domain Bacteria; phylum Bacteroidota; class Bacteroidia; order Bacteroidales; family S143-33; genus S143-33. The sequence continues at coordinate 14,535 of WFZV01000094.1, read as the reverse complement.
AATATTCCCGTAAAGCGCAAGGGTTATAGCGTCTAAAATCGTGCTTTTGCCAGAGCCAGTGGGACCGGTAATTGCAAAAATGCCGCTGTCTGCCAATGGTGGTTGTGTGAAGTCGATAACATGTTCGCCAGCAAGCGAATGAATGTTTTGTATTATGATTTTGAGGATTTTCATGGTTAAATTTTATGTTTTTGGGTTAAAAGCGAGGTTTATTGGTCTAAAGTTGCAATGGCATAAACGCTAATGCCAAGGGATTGGCCTTCAAAGCCCAGATGTTCGGTTGTCGTGGCTTTGACGTTGATTTGTGATTCTGGCATGTCCAGAGTTCGGGCGATATTTTTAATCATTTGCGGGATAAAGTCTTTAATTTTAGGCTTTTGCAAAACTATTGTTGCGTCGATGTTATTGATTTTAAAGCCTTTTTGTTTGATTAAATCGTATGTTGATGATAGCAGTTTTAGACTGCTAATGCCTTTATATTTTGGGTCAGTATCGGGAAAATGATAACCAATGTCGCGCAGCCCTGCTGCACCCAATAGTGCGTCGATTATCGCATGTAGCAAAACGTCAGCATCAGAATGGCCTATTGTGCCTAAATCCGAAGGAATTTCTACGCCACCTAAAATTAATTTTTCATCTGGCGCTAAGCGGTGTACATCATAGCCAATGCCAGCTCTACACATGAATTGGACTGGTTTGCGTTTTGTTTAAATTTTACCCAATTTTAACATAATTTCGTTGCTTTAGCAAATTTGATTTCATCGAATGGAATTGGCTTTTTGTCATAAAAACTTGCACAAATGTAACATTGTGAAGACCAACGCAGCAGGAAACAAGATTTAAACATAAAAAACTGATTAAAAATTAAGTCAAACTTTTTATTTTTGTAAAACAAATACCTCTGGATTATGCTTAAAACATTGACAATCAGCAATTACGCATTGATAGATAACATTAGCGTGGATTTTAATCCTGGTCTGACGATTATTACTGGCGAGACAGGTGCTGGAAAATCTATACTCATTGGCGCTCTCAACCTGCTTACAGGCGCCAGAGCTGACACTTCTGTGCTTAAAGACAAACAGAAAAAATGCGTTGTCGAAGCTGTTTTTGACGTGTCTAAATACAATTTGCAAAACTTTTTTGAACAAAACGACCTTGATTATGAGACTTTTACAATAATCAGGCGGGAAATTACCCCACAGGGACGCTCGCGAGCTTTTATCAACGACACGCCGGTTAACCTTAAGATACTCAAAGAGTTGACTAATTATCTCATCGATATCCACTCACAACACGATACTTTACTGTTGAATAATCCGACTTACCAGTTGGATGTGATTGATACTTACGCAGATAACAACGATTTGCTGGAAAAATACAGTTCTGAATTCACAAAACTGCGGAATCTGCAACGCCAGCTTACACAATTGCGCGAAAAAGCACAACAGGAAAAAGCTGATTACGATTATTATCAATTTCAATTCCAGCAACTTGACGAGGCTAACCTACAACCAGGCGAACAAGAGGAATTGGAACAAGAACAACAACAACTATCACATACTGAGGAGATTAAAAATTCTCTGGGACAAATACTCTTTTTGCTTGCCGACGAAGAAAACGGAGCAAACGACCGTGTCCGCCAGGCTCAACGAAGCGCTGAAGAAATCATCGAATACCTGCCAAAAGCTAAAGAACTGGCACAAAGACTGGAATCGGTTTACATCGAGCTGCAAGACCTCACTGGCGAAACAGAAGTCCTATTTAACGATATCGAATACGACCCTGAACGTCTGCAACAAATCAACGCACGACTTGATTTAATCTACGAGTTACAGCATAAATTCAACGTCGAAACTGTCGAGCAGCTTATCGAACTAAAAGACCAATTCGAACAAAAGTTGCTGAATATCAATAGTTACGACGAACAAATCCAGCAGCTTGAAACCCAGGTCCAACAGCAATTAGACGTTGTCCAAAAACTAGCTAACCAGCTGTCAGAGCGACGACAGGCTGCAATTACCGTTTTCGAAAAAGAAGTTATGCAACTGCTGCGACAGCTGGGAATGCCAAATGCTGTGTTTAACGTTAAACTGGAAAAAACTGACCTGACTTCAACCGGCCACGATAAAATTACTTTTTACTTCTCAGCTAATAAAAAAGTCGAACCACAACCAATTACTAAAGTCGCTTCAGGTGGCGAATTGTCACGATTGATGCTGGCAATCAAATACTTAGTCGGCCAGTCCAAAACCCTGCCAACAATTATTTTCGACGAAATCGACACTGGTATTTCTGGCGAAATAGCTGATAAAACCGGACAATTAATCAAAAAACTTTCGAAAAACATCCAGGTCATCGATATTACACATTTGCCGCAAATCGCTGCTAAAGCCGACACGCACATCCTTGTTTACAAAACCGACCGTCCCGAAGGCACTGTCACCCAGCTGAAAGTGCTTTCAGATGACGAGCGTGTGACGGAAATCGCAAAAATGCTTAGCGGCGAGCAAGTTACACAGGCAGCTGTCGAACACGCCAAAAGCCTTATCGAAAGTGGCAGCGATTAAACCTGCTTTTCAATGGACTTTAGACTGAAAATACTGGACTTAAGAACGTTCCAGCAGCGTCATTTTTCTCAATCCCTTAAGCTGCTCTCGCCGTGGGAAAAGATTAAATATCAGAGCTTTGGCTCAGAAAAACGTCGCCAGCAATGGCTGGCTGTGCGTTTTTTGGCTTACAAAAAATTTGGCATTACGCAAAAAATTCAGTATTCGTCAACCGGACAGCCTTTGCTCGATTGTTGCAAAATATCCATTTCTCATACTGACCAACTTGTGGCTGTAGCAATTTCAACGGGTGCGTTGGGCATTGATATTGAGCGAATAAATAGAAATTTTCGCAGAATTTCCGTTAAATTTGTCTCACCCAACGACCCACAAAATCTGTCAGACCTGCACCTGGCTTTGCTCTGGACTGCCAAAGAAGCTGTTTATAAGCTTTGGGCTGAACGGGAATTGAGTTTTAAACAAAATATTGTTTTAAATTTGCCTGAAAAATTAAATTCATTCGGCCATTTCACCGGGCAAATTTTCAAAAATGGTAGAAATTTTCCGGTTGCAGTTAGTTATTACGTTTTTAACCAACATTTTATAACAATCGCCAGGTATGAAAGCACATAGTTTTCTGAAAAACGGCCAGAAACAGCTTGCGGTTTTAATCGACCCGGATAAAGCAAAACCTGACTTTCTGAATCAAATTCTGACTTTTGCCAACAAAAAAATGTTCGATTTTTTTCTTGTTGGCGGCAGTTTGACACAATTTAGTACGCAAACAGTTGTTGACTACCTGAAAATCAATACTGATTTGCCAGTTGTCCTGTTCCCGGGTGATATCGAGCAAGTGGTTTTTAATGCCGACGCAATATTGTTTCTGTCTCTGGTTTCAGGACGGAATCCTGAATATTTAATCGGAAAACATGTGCTTGTGGCTAAAAAACTGAAAAATTCTAATATGCAAATCCTGCCAACCGGCTACATACTTATTTCGTCAAACCAACCTACTGCTGTTCAGTATATTACCCAAACCCAGCCAATCCCCCGCACAAAACCTGACCTTGTGGCTGCTACAGCTCTGGCTGCACAATTACTCGGCATGAAAGCTGTTTATTTAGAAGCTGGCAGCAACGCAGACCAGGCTGTGCCACCGGAAATTATTTCTACAGTCCGCAAAGAGATCGAAATTCCAATTTTTGTCGGTGGCGGTATAAAATCGCCAAAACAAATGATTGACTCATACAATGCTGGCGCTGATGTCGTCGTTATAGGTAGTGTTGTTGAAAAAAATCCGCAAAAAATAGCAGAATTCGCAAATGCTTTTCGCAAAAAAGTTAAAAATCCGAACAATGAAAAACTTTAGACTCACTTTTTGGCTGGCTGCCTTGCTTTTTTTCGGGCTAAATTGCCACAAAAAGCCTGAACAATACTTTTCCAAAACCCCTGACGGCATCGAATATCACTTTGTAGAACGTCATGATAAAAATCCACAGCCACAGTATAAAGGCGGCGCAATTATTGACGTAAAAGTTTATTGGCACGATTCGTTGATGTTTAATTCCCGCGAAGTTTCAAAAAATTTCGCAGTGATGATTCGTGATACCTTCCCAGGTAGCATAGACAATGCTTTGATGATGATGCACCAGGGCGATAGCGCTGTGTTTAAACTGGATGCCATTAAGTTTTTGACAAAAACAGCTAATATGGCCATTCCGAAAGGCTTGAAGCTCGGCGATAAAATGACTTTTTACATTCGTCTAAAACAAGTGCTTACTCCCAAGCAAGTAGCACAAGAACATAGTGCGTTTTTAAAATATCGCAGAGATCTGGAACCCAAATTAATCGACGATTACATCCAACGCCATTCGCAATATAACTTTGTGTTGCAGCCAAGCGGATTGTACGTTGCACGGGTCAAAGACGGCAAAGGCATCCGTCCACAAATGGGCGATTCGGTTTATATCAATTACATCGGCTATTTTATCAATGGCGAACCTTTTGCCTCGACGCTTAAAAAACATAAGCTATTTGGCTGGCGCATAGGCGATAACAAAGTTATCCCCGGCCTTGAACTGGCAGTCGAACAAATGCAGCAGGGACAGGTCGAATTCGTTATTATTCCGTCGTATCTGGCTTACGGCAAAGAGGGTTTATTGGACCTGATTCCGCCGTATAGCCCGCTGGTTTTTCAAGTCGAATTGGTGAAAGTGGTACCTCGCAGCATGCAAAAACGTAATGACTAAATTAGCATAGTGGCTGCTAAATTTTTGCTTAAATCCCAGTGCAAGTTACCCTGCAAGTTTTCCGGCCGATAACGCGCAGACTGGCTATTACCAGTTTTTAGCCGTTGTAAAATCGAGTAAGCTTTATTATCTGTTAAATTGCGCTGATTTGGCTCAAAGCTTGTCCTGCTGCTGTTGTAATCTGGTAAACTGTTGGTGCTGATGTCAAAAGCGGGTGTGTAGCGATTTGCAAAGTGTCTAATTCCGTTGCTGTGAGCTGTTTTTGAATAGCAAGTGCGATAATATTTATTATTTCGCCAGCATCTTCGCCGCCTAAAACCTGTCCGCCCAACAATATGCCGCTATGTTTCGAGAAAATAAGTTTAACTTTCGTTTTCTTTGCTCCTGGCAAAACGCCTGGGTGACGGTTTGGCGCTTCAGCCACAGTAGCCACGATTTCAAAGCCTTCGCGTTTGGCTTCTTCTTCAGTCAAACCTGCAGCACCTAATGCCAGGTCTCCGATGCGTGTGGAGAATGTGGCTATTGTTCCGCGGTTTTCACGAATAAGCTTAAGACCCCAGAGATTCGCACCAGCAATGCGTGCCTCAGCAACAGCTGTAGATGCCAGCATAACCGGAGTATGGCGGCGGGTGAAAAAGTCACGCTTTTCTGCACAATCACCAACAGCAAAAATTGCAGGGTCGCTGGTCCTCAGATATTCATCGACCCAAATACCGCCGCCACGGCCAATGGAAAGACCAGCTTTTACTGCAAGTCCTGTGTTGGGTCTTGCTCCAATTGAAACTATTGCCATGTCTGCATCAATAACATGCCCGTTCGATAGGATTATTTTTTCGACTTTGCCTTCGCCTTCTAACCGTTCGACTTTAACGCCTGTGTGTAATTTAACGCCTCTTTTGATTAATTCTTCTTCTGCTGCAATGGCAAATTCTTCGTCAAAAGCAGCTTCAAGGCAGTGCGGCAGAAGTTCCACAAGCGAGATTTCCAGACCTTCGATGTGTGATAGCTCTTCGGCAAATTCCACCCCAATAAAGCCTCCGCCTATGATTACGATTTTTTTGGATTTGTAAACTTGCTGGCGCATTTGTTTTAAATATTCAAGGTCTTTTTTTACAAAAAAGACGTTTTTCAGGTCAAGTCCTGGAATTGGCGGAATAACAGGCGTTGAGCCAATTGCCAGTACGAGACGGTCGTAACCCATGGATGTATTGTCACTGAAAAATACTGTTTTGTTGTTGCGGTCAATGTTGGTGACTGTTTTTATCAAAATCGGAATTTTGTTTTTTTCCAGACCTGTGTCCGATAAAATGTCCTGTTCGACTTTGTCAAGTCTGTAGAAAATATAAGGTATTCCGCAGGGAATTACTCCTTTTTCGACGTTTCTGACCAAAACAATGTTTTTATCCGGGTAAGTACGTTTAGCAGTCAAGGCTGTGATAACACCAGCCGGTCCGCCGCCGATTATTAAAGCATCTGCTTTTTCCATGGTTAGATGTTTTTGGGTTTTTGTTTACTGTAATTTGTTGTTTTTTTTGTTAAAAAAGTATGATATAAATCAGTTTTTCGTGTACTGTGGCTTTGAAAAGATAAATTTGTTGGATTAATGTTTTGATTTTTAGTTGGTTATGGTTTAAAAACTATTTTGATAAACATAAAGTAAATTGCTTTTTAGCATGCACAAATCGTTGATACAAATACGAAGTTATTTTATCTGATTATCAAGCGATGTTTTTTATTTAAAGGTTTAAAAATTTGTTATTTTGGACAAATAGGCGCTTTTAATTCAAAAGCATAAATAAACAGCCGCTACGCAGTCAAGCGTAGCGGCTGTTATCGTCGTTAGTATGAGTGTTGTGCGATTTTAACCTTCGAAATGCAGTGAAAACATAAAATATGTTGTATAAAGCGAATGGATGTATTTGGTATAAACACTATTATCCGGACTGAGAACATTAAACAGTCCGCGACCGAATTTTATTTCTGTGGAAAGTTTGAAAAATGGCAAAAACCATTCAAGGCCTGTGCCAACTTCCGGGACAAGGTCTAAAGTGTTGAGATAAACATGCGGTTTGTTATTATTTGGCCGCTTTAATGCAGAGATATCATAGGTTGGAGCTGCTCCAAAAATTATATAAGGTCGTACATTTGTAGCACGGGCGCCGTTATATTTAAGCAGCACAGGAGCCTGTAAGAATGTCGAAGCTACAGGAATAGTGACGATTTGTTCACCATGGTCAAAATAGTAGACCAGATTACGCTGTTGAAATGTTAAATTCACCAGAGTGCGTAGTTTCCAGTATCTTGTAAGACGTATTTCTAAAATAGGACCTAAATGCGCACCAGGTTGCCATTTGTGTACAATACCATAGAGATTGTCTTGTGCTGGCGCATTAGCAAAACTGGCTTCTTTAACCATGATAAAATCGAGCTTGTTAACACCAAACGTAAAACCCCAGTGAATTATACGATTGTCGTAATTGGGCAAGTTTAATGGCTTTTTAAATTGCGCAAAAACGCCTATATACGATAATATTGCAAAACTTATCATTAGTAATTTTTTCATAACTCCAGATTTAGCCTTTAATTAATTTAACGAGTTTTTGTTTATTGTATTTTCTTAAAAATATAGATTGTTGCAATGCCAAATGTTAAAATTTTCGTTCGAATCGACTTAAATCCTAAACTTTCAACCAAATCGATAAAATCTTGTCCTTCAGGAAAATATTTTACAGACTCTGGTAAATACTTATATGCACGAAAATCTTTGGCTATTAATCCGCCTAAATATGGCAAAATTTTTTCAAAATAAAATGTATAAACCCTCGAAAATAACTTATTTTTCACTTTTGAAAATTCTAAAATCGCAGCTATACCACCAGTTTTTGTTACACGGTAAATTTGTTTTAACCCAGACTCTAAATTCTCAAAATTACGAACTCCAAAAGCACACGTCACTAAATCAAAAGCTTCGTCCTGGCACTGCAAATTTTCCCCATCCTGTCGATAAAGTTCTATTTTTTCTGCTAAATCACCTAATTTTTTACGTACTTTCTGTTTGGCAATTTCCAACATTTGTGCTGAAATATCAATCCCAACTATTCGGTCTGGAGCCAATTTTTTACTCATTAAAATCAATAAATCGCCTGTCCCGGTGGCTATATCCAGAATCGTTTTAGGTTTAAAAGGCTTAATCAATCGAACTAAAGTCTTTTTCCAATGATTCTCAATACCAAACGACAATATATCATTGAGCAAATCATAACGAGTCGCTATACGATTAAACATCAATTCTACCTGCTCTTTCTTGCTTTCATTTTCGTCGTATGGAACTATAACCGTTTGCTGTTTTTGTTTTTTGCTCATAAAAACCTAACTTTAATAGGACAAAATAAAAAAATTTTTTTCAACTATGGAAACTTACAAAATATACTATGGTGGGCAATTCCACGAGACTCCACTCGAATTAGAAGTCAAAAGTCCTTTTAGCCAGCAACTTATTGCTAAAACTTATCTTGCTACCAAAGACGACCTGGAAAAAGCTATCCAGGCTGCTTTAGCTGTTGAAAAACAAATGGCACAATTACCTACTTATGTGCGTTACCAGGCTCTTATGCACATTGCCAACCGAATCCGCGAAAATCAGGAGAAATTCGCTCACATCATTGCCAGCGAAGCTGCTAAACCTTATCGATACGCCATGGGCGAAGTGCAGCGGGCAATACAGACCTTTACTGTTGCTGCCGAAGAAGCTAAACGTCTGCCTTACGAATACATAACCCTTGATTGGACAAAACCCGGCGAGGGCAAAGAAGGTCTGGTCAAATACTTCCCAATTGGACTGGTAGCCGGCATTTCACCGTTCAATTTCCCTCTTAATCTGGCAGTACACAAAATTGCCCCAGCCATTGCTGCTGGTAACCCAATTATTCTGAAACCATCGCGGCATACTCCGCTCTCTACATTAGAACTGGCTAAAATCATCGACGAAACCGACTTGCCTAAAGGCGCTGTGTCTATCGTCCCTACAGACCGTGAAGTGGGCAATATCCTGGTCACGGACCCACGTATAAAAATGCTTTCATTTACTGGTTCTCCTGCTGTGGGATGGGAAATGAAGCGCCAGGCTCCACCTAAAAAACGGGTTTTGTTGGAGCTGGGAGGAAATGCTGGTATTATCGTGTCTAAAACTGCTGATTTGGACCTGGCACTTAAAAAGATTCTGGTTGGCGCTTATGCTTATTCTGGTCAGGTTTGCATTCATGCCCAGCGTATTTTCGTCCACAAGGATATTTTCGATAAATTTACCCAGATGTTCATTGATGCTACAAAACGCCTGCGCGAAGGCGATCCCACTGACCCAAATACAGACATCTCGTCAATGATCGAAGAAGATGCTGCTAAACGCGTTGAAAACTGGGTTAATGAAGCTGTTGAGCAGGGTGCTAAGGTACTATATGGCGGCCAGCGAAAATTTAACTTTTTCCAGCCAACGATCCTGACCAATACAAAAAGCAACATGAAAGTTTGGGCTTTAGAAATCTTTGGTCCCGTTGTATTGGTCGAACAATTCGAAACTTTCGAACAAGCCGTTGATATGATTAACGATTCTGAATATGGCTTGCAGGCCGGTGTATTTACAGATAGTTACAAGGAGATGAGCTATGCTTTTAACAATATCGTGGTTGGTGGCGTGATTATTAACGATGTACCAACTTTCAGGGTTGACCACATGCCATATGGAGGCGTAAAAAATTCTGGTTTCGGTCGAGAAGGGCTAAAATATTCAATTCGTGAGCAGATGGAGCCGCGTTTGCTGGTCGTACCAAATTATCACAAATTGCAGTAAAAACCGTTCGCATTTTTGCTGCTAAACCGTTTTTGTACAGGCTCCTTGACAGTTTTTTTTAACGACAGTGAGCAAAAGTTGCGGTAATTTTACGTTTGTCCTTGCTTTGTGCGAATCAAAAGAGGGCTAACCCTCGCAGGGTTAGCCCTCTTTTGTCGTTGTTTTTACAGTAGTCTGTTGAAATACGTTTTTGTTACAGCTTTGTGAATTTAGTTATGAATGAGCTGTTGCCTGTAATTATTTTTGCTACATATACGCCCGCTGGCAATTGTGCGATATTAAGTTCTGCGTAGTTGGAGTTAAGATCGACTTTTTCGTACAATTTACCGTCTAAGCTGTAAATCAGTAGTTTGCCATGAGTTATGTCGTGATTGACAAAAACAGTGATTTTGTCGACTGCAGGATTAGGATAAAGCGTAAAGTCTTTGTTGCGGATAAATGGATTATCGTAAACTTTAAGCTTAATTGAGTCTTTAGCTGTAGCTCCAGCGAGGTCATGGACGCCGATTATGATTTTAGTCGAGCCAACGTCGCTGCTGGTTGGCACTCCGTAAAGTTTTTTGGTTTCAGGATTGAATTTAAGCCAGTCAGGTAGATTCGTAGCAAAATATGTGAGTTCATCGTCAGGATCAACGTCAGTGAAAGTATTTTCAGGGATTGTTTGTTCGAAAACGAATCCAGCTTTTGCATAAAGTTCTGGTACTGGGTTAATTAGCTGTGGAGGATCATTGGTGTTGATAACGTGTAAGTCGAATGTTTGTGTAGCTGTTTTGTTGACAATATCGCGAGCTGTCACGGTAATAGTGTAATTTCCAACGAAGTCTTGTGTAGGTGTACCGATTAATTTGCTACCGTCTAATCTCAGCCAGGTATTCCCGTCTGTTTCTACGCTGAATTTAAGTGTGTCGAACCAATCTTGGTCAGCAAAATATTTAGACAGGTCTAAAACAAACAAGCTATCTTCATAAGCATTTTGTTCATCAATCGTGTTCGTTATGTGAGGCGGATTGTCTTTAATAATCATTAAATCGAAACGGTGTTCGGAATCGGCTGTATTATAGTTAAATGTGTAAGTAAATCCTGGCGTTAGCCTATGTAAAGAGCTGTCTTGTAAGTCCCTTAGCAATATAATCTGGTTTTCAAGTCCATTGATATAGCTAACCTGCAGCGAATATGTGCCGTTTGTGCCTACTTTTACATAAAGTGGAATAACTGCGTAATCCATAGCTGTTTGAGGCAGTCCATTTAATGCCAGGTCGTAACCGTCGGCAGATTTTGTGTAAAGATTTGGCGTTTGCGGGTAGTAGTTAGAATTGCCGTTCAGGTGTACCAGATCGAATTTTGTATCGTATTTCCAGGTTGCTCCATGATAGAAGTAAGTAGCGAAATAATCTACATGGTTGTTGGCTACAAGAGCTAATTTAATAGCGTTTTGTTTATAATTATTTGTTTTGTTAGAGTTTTTGAGGAACATTTGATGTGCGTGCATACGATACTGAGGACGTATTTTGACAGTAGCACCAGAAGAGTTAGCATGGATTGCGAATCCCTGCAAAGGAGGAATATACGGACCTAATCGTCCGCTCAAAACGCGGAAGCCGTTTTGGTAACCTGCATACTGGTTATTATCGTCGTCCCATACATAAATGCCATTGTCCACGCCTGTTGAGTTTTTCAAGATTGAGTCAACGCTTAAGTAGGCAGTGTATGGGTTTCCAAGGATGTTCCAGCCATCGTAAAAGTTCGGTAGAGTGTCGGAATTACCGTCAGGGTCGTTAGGTGTATAAGAGATTACTGTGTCGAAATTAACACTGACTTTAGCCACTTTACCCGACATAATGATAGTGTCAGTTTTTTCGTCGTAAAACAGGTATCCGCAATTAAGTTTCAAAGGATAATTTACTCCATCATCCTGGTCGTCAACCTTTTTCCAGCCGTAGCTAAGTAAGTTTTGATCGAAATTTCCTCCAGGCTCTGTACCTGGGTTATTGTCCAGATCAACACTTTCGTCGTACCAGTAGAGGTTAGGATTAAATCTGCCATTAGCTAAGGTAAATTTATCGCTTGTAACACCCTGAATTGCAGGGGATATTTCATGCCAGGTCTTGTCTTTGATTATAAGTTTAGTGTTAATTATGCCATATTCGCCGTAAACAGGGTCATTTGCATATACAATCGAAGGCAAAGTGTCATGAACGCTGTTAAATTCTAAAGTCACCTTTCCATCGACGTAGAAAGTTCCATTTATGTTGAGAAATTGTTTTGGTGGAACGATTAAATTGGAGTTTTTACCGATTTTTAAATCGTAAAATGTTTCAATGTATGGTGAATAAATATGCTGTTCGCCTGTACCATTGAACAATACAAGTTGATTTCCTTCGATTAGAGGGTCGCTGGCTTTACTGTAGTCGTACCAGTTTCCGTAAATAGTTACGTTGTGAGTATTTAAGTCAAATACTGCAGTATCCAGGATTTTTAAATCGTTCAAAATTGTAATGTCTCCGCCTAAAGTCTTATTGCCTTTGCCTGATAAAACAAGATTGTAATAGCCGTTGGAGCTTGAAGCTTGAGGTTTGATTTGTTGAGCAGAAGAGCCTCCGTATTCGACGGTATTACCCGTTGCGTCAGATACAAGGTTACCGTTGCTTGTGAGCAAATTACCAGAAACGTATAAGTAAGAATTAGGTTCGTTGATGAAAGTGCCTGATGAACCTGCTTTTAAGTTTCCATTAATGTAAAGACTTCCGTAATTTCTCAAATCATTTTGGTCAAAATCAACATCGCCATTAACAATTAGTGCAGAACCTGCTGTAATGTCACGCGTACCTCCGATGTATAGTGTATTAGTGTTTATTGTTCCCTGGCCTGTAATAGTGTGATTACTATTTAACAAATAGAATGTTGCTTTGTAATTAATAATGCCATCGTTGTATAAATCGCCATTAACAACTAAGTAAACGCTATTGGATGTATCTATAGTTAAAGTAGCATTTCGTTGGACGAAAATTCTATTTACGAAGTTTTCATAGGTATAAACTTTTCCATCATAATACAAATCAACAATCACATTGTCACCTTCCCTGATTCGGACATTATCATTGTATTGCGGTATGCAGCTACAATCCCATGTTGCAGTATCATGCCAGTTGCCAGAAGCTTTAGAATTGATAATATCATAAACATAAATTGGAAACGCAGCTGTGTCAGATTGACAACCTCCATTATAGTTTGCTACAACATAAATTGTATCGTAACCCGGGTCTGTAAAAGATATCCATGCTGTATCTTCTGTTGGAGCGACACTATCGACAGAAGCATTAGAAGAGGTAAACCAGTCATAATTATAGTTATTCAAAGCTGAGATAGCATAAATAATGCTATCCGATTGTTCTGGTACAGCATGCAGTCCAATAATTTCAGAAGGAGGTATTGAATGGACATTAATTGTTTTTTCGTAAGTATTTCCAAAAGAACAGCTATTTTCTGCATATACCGAGATTTGTCCTATTTGTCCATTGTCTTGCCAGTTTACTATGATACTGTCTCCTTTGTCTTGAACAATGGTTCCTCCTGTCACAGTCCAATGAAATGTATTGGTTGAAGAAGTGTCTGTAATGTATAAAACATTAGTAGCACCACGACATACGTCTGCAGGCCCGTTAATTGTAGTAATCAAAGGAGCTTTACAATTTGTCGTATCTGCAAATGCAAATTGCCCAGGAAAAGCATTTAGATCAATACGGCTGACTAAATCATTTGAAGGGTCGTTTGTGCCGGGTTGTCCTATGAATCGCCAGACTGAATCTTTAGAAGGACGAAATACGATGCGGGTTGAATCAGTAATGTTAAACGCTGTAAAGCCTTCTCCTTTTAGAGTTAAATCATAAGTATTTGAACCTAAATCAAAGTTTTCGGATGTATCTGCAACCCAATATCCATCGCCAAAAACATTATAGACTTTTAGTCCTGTGATATCTGTTATAGGCAAAGTATCATTTCCCGGAAAAGTATCGACAAATTTAAAACTTACCACTCCCGGATTTGAAATAGATGGGAATTTAGCATAAGCAAAAGTTGTCAAATTCTGCGTTCCAATAGGATATAAATATGCTGAAGAGGAAGAATTTATCCAGCGAGAAACTTCTCCAATAACTTTACCTGAGACATAATTTAAAACACCTAAAGTATCCTGATTTCTACCAAGCAATAAATCATACGAGTTCATCTCAACCACAGAATTAAGCTTTAGAGTGTCTGTCACCCAGATGTCTTTGGACGAGATAATTTTATACGGAGTATTATCCAGATAAAGAGTCGAAAAATTAGCCCTATTGGAAGCTACAATATTTTGGTCTCGACTGCCACAGAATATTACACGACTACCGTCCGATAGGAATTTACCATACTGATACCAGTCGCCGTATATTCTAATTTGATGTGTTTGAGGGTCTAAAGTTCCACTATTTATTCGCAAGTCGTTCAAAATAATCAAACTATCGTTCATATAGCCTCTACTGAGCGATGCAATGGTAAGATTATAATATTTATTTTTTTCTGGAATTTTCACTGGAAATGTTCCGAAAAGTCCGTCGTATTGAACAGTATTGCCCTTTGCATAAGCGAATAGTTTTCCTGTGTTGAGTATTACTCCGCCTACTTCTAAATAAGAATTATCAGCATTCACCCAGGTTGAATTGGAGTTATAGCCTTCAATTCGTTGTTCTATATTGATTTTGCCATAGTTAGTAACTGTATAACTTCCATCAATATCGAAAATCATTAAATATAACGACAGGTCTGCATCTGACGGTATAGTAAGGTCGTTTTCAACGTAAAAAGTGCCGTATTTTATTAACCCGGTTCCTGTTAAGACATCTCCATACATATAAAT